>CAZALQ010000318.1:0-2006 GCA_964485605.1 uncultured Oscillospiraceae bacterium | reverse complement strand
TAATAAATATAGTTTTTCTTATTATTGAATATAAATTTTGAAAATGGATACTTTGGAAAGATTGCATCAAGCTCTTTTGCCTTCAATCCTATTTTTTCATCAACACCTTCCCATTTGAAGAATACTATCTTTGCCCTTGCGTCCTTTTTCCTGACATATTCAGCGATATTCACACTCTTATCATTAAGCGATGAAAAAATGTGAATTGTATTCGACATCTTCATGCGAAGCCCGTCAATAAAGTTTTTCGAAAAACTAAGTATCGTTGCAGAGCCAAGTAATGGAGCTAAAGCATAATAAATATACAGGAGTACTTTATATAATCCCAAACAAGATCCTGCAGAAGTCATATTTTCTATCACTTCCTCGTCTATATCAATGGCTATTATTCCAACGCCATACCGAATGGATGATAGAAAAGAAATCAATTGGTTAAAATCTTGTCTG
The DNA here is from genome assembly GCA_964485605.1 of uncultured Oscillospiraceae bacterium. Lineage (GTDB taxonomy): Bacteria > Bacillota > Clostridia > Peptostreptococcales > Anaerovoracaceae > RUG13409. The sequence goes on along the minus strand of CAZALQ010000318.1, from coordinate 1,559 downwards.
AAATATGGATATACCAAAATTGCAGTTGCTACTGATATAGTCAGTGTCAGTTTCAATGAATAATTCTCAAATTTTTGCGTTTTTCTGAATGTAGCCGCAACACCTATTATGACTGCAACCAATGAAAGAATTAAATATACGATCATAATCAAACCTTCTTTTTATCTTTCCTAATATATAAGTCTATACCCAAAAATTCATTTGCAAATGAACCGGCATTATCTTTCTTTAATAATTCGTAAAGATGTTTTACTTGTTTATAATGATTTTGAGCCCTTTCGAGATCTTGTTCTGTTCCAAGCTTGCTGTAAACATGGCCAAGCATCATATGTATCCTTGCGTCCTCAATACAGGAATTTGGAGTATCATAATACTCCATGGCTTCTTTCATTACATCTCTGCAATACAACAAGTTCGCAACGGCGTTGCGCAGATTATGTTCAAAATTAGAAGAATCAGGCTTTGTATTATATGCGATATTGGCATGGTAGTAGAGACATTTTGCATTTAGTATTTTATCTTCCAGCAAACCATTATTTGCCAAACTTTCAGCAAGATGGCAACTTTCTATAATGTCATCAAGTGCCTTTTTGATATTTGAAGACTTATACTCAGCCCAGCCTTTTTCTCTTATAATCTCACATCTTAGTCTGTCGTAATACGGTACAACGTCAGCTATACGTTTGAGTGTGTTTTCCGCTCTTTCAAAGTCACTAATTGCCAGAATATGCTCGTTATATTCAAATCTGGCATAACCCAAATGTAAAGATATCCAATAATTTAAGAATACACTCTTTTCCGTCTGCATATCCTGTTCCAGCCTTACTGCTTCAATACCACTATCGTATATGGCTGATTGTGAGTCGCCTTGAGCTATGTATGCATGAAAACTGAATTTCTGTGCAGAGCAAAAGTAGTCAAATACAGCTTTTCTTGCATAGCTTTCTACATATGCAGTTCTGCCCCTTACATCTTTATATCGATCTCTTGTAAATGATGCAAGTTCAAGAGCCTTTTTATAATAGTTTTCAGATGACCCGATGTAATCCTTATTTCTGTAGGCAAATATTAAATCCGCATAGCTTAGACAAAGATCTATATAGTTATATCTGTCATTTGTACTTATACTCTTTTTATCGTTATAACCCTTATATATAGCTTCCGCTATATCAAAATATGGATAAGCTTTTTCATAATTACTGAAAACCTGTGTGCTGCATAAATATTTGCCAAGAGAGAGGCACCCCTTAGCCTTAAGGTCGTCATCAAGCTGAGATTCATCAATAATTTTCTTTAAATTGTCTGCAAATTCTATGCTTCTTGCTCTGATATCAGCATCATCAGTTGTGTATGAAATCTCTAAAAGGCCACCGAAACATTTAATCTTATCCTCTGTTTTAGAAGACATCTCAAGCGCGTTGATTAAATAGTCATATGATTTTTTTAAAGCATTTCTATTTGGAGTTTCTGTATTTCTCAGTCCAAGCTTTATGTATAAATCCTTTAATATATCCTTAAACTCATCAAATCTGGTTTTCCTAAAGCCCTACTTCCTGTAA
>CAZALQ010000317.1:0-2014 GCA_964485605.1 uncultured Oscillospiraceae bacterium | reverse complement strand
AAATAGTGATAAGAGCGATAAAATTATGTCTATGATAAAAGAAGTTTCTGATTATAACATAGATGTTGACTGGATGCAGTTTTTAGATTTTAATAAAAATATTAGTAAGCTTAAAGCTGATTTATTAGAGAATAATAAATATCAGATGATTGTGTTTGGATTTGCTGACAGTTATTGTCCATATAAAATGTCAGAAGAAACTGCAAAAGTTATCAATGATACAAAAGCAGCAGGCGGCAGGGTTATATGCGTAGGTACTACTGCATGCAGAACTCTTGAAAGCGCAGCAGATGAAAACGGAATAGTGCATCCCGGGTCTGATGATACCGGTATATTCATTTATCCCGGCTACAAATTCAAAGCAGTAGATTGCCTTATAACCAATTTCCATTTACCTAAATCAACATTGCTGATGCTTGTCTCCGCGCTATATAACAGAGAGGATATTTTAAAGGCATATAATGAAGCTGTAGAAAAGAAATATAGGTTCTTTTCATACGGTGATGCCATGTTTATTACAGACTGATTTATGAAAAACGCAGTAACATTTGAACTTATTAAAAGAGATACCAAAACAGGTGCAAGAAGGGGTGTTTTACACACACCTCACGGCGACGTTCAAACACCTGTTTTTATGCCTGTAGGAACACAAGCTACAGTTAAGGCTATGAAGCCGGAAGATGTTGCAAATCTTGGTCATGAGGGTGCACATATTCTGCTTTCAAATACTTACCATCTATATTTAAGACCCGGTCATGAGCTGATAAAAAGGGCCGGCGGATTGCATAAATTTATGAACTGGAACGGAGCAATTCTTACTGATTCCGGTGGATTCCAAGTATTTAGCCTTGGTGATTTGAGAAAGATTACAGAAGAAGGTGTTAAGTTTAGGTCATATATAGACGGATCTCCTCATATGTTTACGCCGGAGAGTTCTATTGATGTACAAAATGCTCTTGGCTCCGATATTATGATGGCCTTTGATGAATGTGTTCCTTATCCGGCTGATCACGATTATGTTGCAAAATCAATTGAAAGAACAACCAGATGGCTTAAAAGATGCAAAGAGCATCATAAAGATATAGAAAGACAATCTCTGTTTGGCATTATGCAAGGCGGCGTATTTAAGGATTTAAGAGCTGAAAGTGCAAAGCAGATAACTGATTTAGATTTGCCCGGCTATGCGATAGGCGGCCTTTCGGTAGGAGAACCAAAAGAGTTAATGTATGACGTTATGGATTCATGCGTTGAACTTCTTCCTTCAGAAAAGCCGAGATATTTAATGGGTGTCGGAAGTCCTGATTGCATTCTTGAAGGAGTTGAAAGAGGCATAGATATGTTTGATTGCGTGCTTCCTACAAGAGTCGCAAGAAACGGGATGGCGATGACAAGCCACGGAAGAGTCAATATCAAAAATGCCAAATATGAAGAGGATTGGTCGCCTTTAGATTCCGAATGCGATTGCTATTGCTGCAGAAATTACTCAAAAGCATATCTTCGTCATTTATTTAAGAGCGATGAAATACTGTCATCCATGCTTTTATCTGAACACAATCTTCATTTTCTCGTAAGATTGGCTGAGGATATCAGGCATGCAATCGATGAAGACAGGTTTGCAGAATTCAAAAAAGAGTTTATGGAGAAGTATGGGGAATTCTAGCATTTGCCCAAGCTCAGAGTTATGCGGAGGCTGCCTATATCAGGGTGTTGAGTATAGTGAGCAGCTCCGTATTAAAGAAAATGAAGTAAGGTCATATCTTGAGAATAACGGTATTGATCCCGGTCTTTTAATTGGGATCAAACCATGCCCTATTATTTCATCTTACAGAAATAAGATGGAATATAGTTTCGGTGACCAAGTAAAAGGCGGAGAAATGCATCTTGGCCTTCATCAAAGAGGCCACTTCATGAACATTATCGATGTATCATCTTGCAGCCTTGTAACAGATGACTTTAATACATTGATCAAAGCTACATTAGAATTCGCAAATGAAAAATCCTATGTCCATTATAA
>CAZALQ010000316.1:0-2017 GCA_964485605.1 uncultured Oscillospiraceae bacterium | reverse complement strand
AATGGCGTCGGGCTTGCCGCGCCACAGGTCGGCGTGCTGAAGCGGATCGTCGTCATGGACGTCGGCGAAGGCCCGATCGTCATGGTCAACCCCCGCATCACAGCGCGCGAAGGCGAGCAGACCGGCGACGAAGGGTGCCTGAGCGTACCCGGAAAGGTCGCATGCGTCACGCGCCCGGAAAAGGTGACCGCGGAAGCGCTGGACCGGGACGGGAAGCCGTTCGTGATCACGGGAGAGGGGCTTCTTGCACGGTGCATCTGTCATGAATGCGATCATCTGGACGGACACCTTTACACGGAGTTTGCGGAAGGCCCGGTCCGCGACGTGGAAGAGGAAGCGGAGGAAGAAGAGTAAAGATGCGTATCGTATTTGCCGGAACGCCGGATTTTTCGGCGGAGATCCTGAAAGCCCTGATCGAAGACGGCCATACGGTCGCCGGCGTGGTCACGAATCCCGACAGGCCGAAAGGACGCAGCGGAAAACCGTCGCCATCTCCGGTGAAGGAACTGGCCGAGGAGCGCGGGATCCCCGTCCTTTGCTGTGAAAAGATCAGGCGCGAAGAGGCGCAGGCATGGGTGCGCGAAAAAGAGCCGGAAGCCATGATCGTCGCGGCATTCGGCCAGATCGTGCCGAAGTCGCTTCTTACGTTTCCGAAGTACGGCTGCATCAACGTGCACGCCTCGCTCCTTCCGGCTTTCCGCGGCGCGGCGCCCGTACAGTGGGCGATCCTTGCGGGGCTTGAAATGACGGGCGTTACGATCATGCAGATGAGCGAGGGACTCGATACGGGCGATATCCTGTCGGTCCGCACCGTGCCCATTGAACGGTCCGACAATACGGGCTCTCTTACGGAGCGCCTGGCGAAGGAAGGCGCAGGGCTTCTTCTCGAAACGCTTCCGAAGATCGAAGAAGGAAGCATCCGTCCCGTTCCGCAGCCGGAAGAGAGCACGACGCCGTATGCGAAAATGATCACGAAGGAGATGGGGAAGATCGACTGGACGAAGCCGGCCCGGGAGATCGAGAACCTTATACGCGCCATGAATCCGTGGCCGTGCGCGTCGGCGGAGTGGAACGGAAAAAGCGTCCGGATCCTCTCGGCGGAAGCGCTGGATGCGGCGGAGGAGGGAACTCCGGGCCGGATCCTTACGCCGGGCAGGAAGGAACTGCAGGTCGTATGCGGAACAGGCGTGCTCCGGATCAGGGAACTCCAGCTGGCCGGGAAGAACCCCGTTCCGGCGGCCGCCTTCCGCAACGGCCAGAAGGCGGAAGGAACTTTTTTCAGCTGAACGACTGAGGGAGGCATGCACGTGGCAGAGAGCAGGACACGGTCCATCATTCTGGATATCCTGATGCGCGTAACGAAGGACGACGAAAAATCGAACGTCGCGATCCGGGACGCGCTCGATAAGAATATGGATCTTTCAAAACAGGAACGGGCCTTTATCCATGAAGCCGCGGAAGGAACGATCCGGCGGCTGATCGAGCTCGATTACATCATCGGAAGGTTTTCGACCGTGCCCGTCGAGAAAATGAAGCCGGTGATCCGGAACATTCTCCGCAGTGCCGTTTATGAGATCCGCTATATGGACAGCGTACCGGACGCGGCCGCCTGCGACGAAGCCGTCAAGCTGACGCAGCTTCGGGGATTTTATTCCCTGAAGGGCTTCGTGAACGGCGTGCTCCGCGCGGTGGTGCGCGGAGTCGCGGATCTGCCGTATCCTTCGGAAAAGAACCCGATGGAGTATCTGTCGGTGCGCTATTCCATGCCGCGCTGGATCGTAAAGCTCTGGGCCGATGAATTCGGTCTCGAAAAGACGGAGAAGATGCTGGACGCGCTCCTTCGGAAGCGTCCGCTGACCGTACGCCTTCCGGAAGATCCGGATAAGCGGAAGGAAGCGCTGGAAAGCCTCGCGCAGCAGGGCGTTTCCGCATCCCCCTCCGCGTATCTGCCTTACGCGTACGACCTGTCGGACGTACGGCTCCTTCGGCGCTCACCGCCTTCCGGAACGGATGGATC
>CAZALQ010000315.1:942-2017 GCA_964485605.1 uncultured Oscillospiraceae bacterium | reverse complement strand
TATGAGGATGAGTCAAATATCCCATTTCCTCAAGATCTGACATTTCATTTCTTATGGTTGCAGGGCTTACATCTATATCATCCCTCTTAGACAGAGTCCTTGAACCGATAGGTTCGGCTGAGTTGATAAAGTCGGCCACTACAGCCTGCAATATTTTTAATTTTCTGTCGTTAAGTTCCATAATACTTTCGCCATATATATTGATTTAGCTTTCACTGTTAGCACTCAAATCATTAGAGTGCTAACATCGTATTAAATATACCCCTAAGTACATAGGATGTCAACAGTCTAAATGTGTAAATAATGTGAATGTACCATCTTTTCTCCAATATTTTTAAGGTAAGTTCATTGACAACAAAATATGCAGATGTTAGTATTAGGAGGCCTTTAAATATGGTTCAGAGAAGCCATCAAGGACAGCGTTAAATCACGAATATATTTTTGTATTTTTGTGCTGCTTTTCTTGATGGAAAGCAGCATTTTTTCTTGGGAGGAAGAATATGAAAGTAAGATTCGAAACAGGATTGAATATCAAAGAGAAAATCCTTGGAAACAGCTTTTCTGAGTACAAAACTCTCTTTGCTGCCCTTGAAGATAATAAGGAATTTGTCATTTTGCCCGGTCTTATAGATGTACATGTACATTTAAGAGAACCGGGCTTTTCATATAAAGAGACAATTAAAACAGGAAGCATGGCTGCAGCAAGAGGCGGATATACAACCGTCTGCACCATGCCCAATTTAAACCCCATGCCCGATTGCCTTGACAGCCTCAATGTGCAAAGAGACATCATCAAAAGGGATGCGGTCATTAACATCATCCCCTACGGCACCATAACAAAGGGAGAACTTGGTGAAGAGCTTTCCGATATGGAAGAGCTTGCCCCCTATGTCGTCGCCTCCTCCGATGACGGAAAAGGAGTACAGGCAGGCGCAAAAATGAAGGACGGAATGCTTAAGGCAAAAAGTCTCGGAAAAATGATCGTAGCCCACTGCGAAGATAATTCTCTTCTAAACGGAGGATATATCCACGACGGCACATATGCAAAGGAGCACGGACACAAAGGCATATGTTC
>CAZALQ010000315.1:0-910 GCA_964485605.1 uncultured Oscillospiraceae bacterium | reverse complement strand
AGCAAATAGAAAGAGATCTAAAGCTTGCAAAGGAAACAGGCTGTGCCTATCACGTATGCCACATATCGACAAAAGAAAGCGTTCAGCTCATAAGGGATGCAAAAAAGGACGGAGTCAATGTCAGCTGCGAAACAGCTCCACACTACCTCCTTCTTGATGACAGCTGCCTTAAAGAAGACGGAAGGTTCAAAATGAATCCTCCTCTAAGGGATAAATCAGACAGAGAAGCCCTTCTTGAGGGTATTTGCGACGGAACAATAGATGTCATAGCAACAGACCATGCCCCTCACAGCAAAGAGGAAAAATCAAAAGGCCTCGAGCACAGCCCCATGGGCATTGTAGGAATAGAGACAGCATTTCCCATTCTTTACACCTATCTTGTAAAGAAAGGAGTAATAAGCCTCGAAAGGCTGGTTAAACTTCTCCACTATAACCCCATAAAAAGATTCAATATCCCGGAAAGCGAAGATTTCACCATATTCGATTTAAATAGTAAATACACTGTAGATCCTGAAGATTTTCTATCCATGGGCAAAAGCACTCCCTTTGAAGGCTGGGAAGTCTTTGGAAAATGCATGATCACAGTATGCAGAAGTAAAGCAGCATATCATATATAAAGGAAAAGAAATGAAACAATCAATCTTTACAATTACCGAAAACGTAAAAATAGCGCCGAATGTAATGCGCATGAGAATGCTCGGCGATACATCGGATATCAAGGGGCCCGGCCAATTTGTTAATATCAAACTTGACGGCCTCTATCTGAGAAGACCCATCTCCGTATGCGATCTTAATAAAGATGCCCTTACCATAATATATAAGGTGGTAGGAGAAGGCACAGAGCAGATGTCCCATCTGAAGATCAGAGACAGCTTGGATGTCTTAACAGGCCTTGGCAACGGCTATGACC
>CAZALQ010000314.1:0-2017 GCA_964485605.1 uncultured Oscillospiraceae bacterium | reverse complement strand
CGCCGCTGGAACCTTTGCAAGGCTCTTCTGTACGCCGTCAGAAAGCGGACCTGCGTATGGTACGTAGGAGTCAACGCCTTCCTCGAAGGAGAGTTTTGAATCTCCGCCAAGGTCATATCTTTGCCAGTTACGTGCTCTGTTGGAACCTTCACCCCAGTACTCTTTTACGTAAGAACCGTTGATCATGAGCTTTGCTGTAGGAGATTCATCATATCCTGCAAAATATCTTCCCATCATAAGGAAGTCTGCTCCCATGGCAAGGGCGAGAGTCATATGGTAATCGTATACAATTCCTCCGTCTGAGCAGATAGGAATATATACTCCTGTTTCCTGATAGTATTTATTTCTTTCCTGTGCTACATCGATTACGGCAGTTGCCTGTCCGCGGCCTATACCCTTTGTTTCTCTTGTGATGCAAATTGATCCGCCGCCGATACCGATCTTAATGAAGTCTGCACCGCACTCTGCAAGGAATCTAAATCCTTCTGCGTCTACTACATTTCCTGCACCGACCTTTACGCTGTCACCGTAGCGCTCTCTGATCCAAGCGATAGTTCTTTTTTGCCATTCTGTATATCCTTCGGAGCTGTCTATGCAGAGGACATCTGCACCGGCTTCTACGAGGGCAGGAACTCTTGTTTCATAATCTCTTGTGTTGATGGCTGCGCCGACCATGAATCTCTTCTCATCGTCGAGGAGTTCCTTTGTATTGGATTTATGTGAGTCATAGTCTTTTCTAAATACGAAGTATTTAAAATTGCCTTCTTTATCAAGGATCGGCAGAACATTGAGCTTGTTATCCCAAATCATGTCGTTTGCTTCGGCAAGGGTAATTCCTTCCTTTGCAGTAACGAGCTTTTCTATCGGTGTCATGAATTCTGAAACCTTAGTTTCAGGATCCATTCTGCTGATGCGGTAATCCCTGCTTGTAACAAGTCCAAGCATTCTGCTGTTTAAGCTTCCGTCTTCAGTTACAGCGATTGTAGAATGTCCTGTCTTTTCCTTTATTTTAAGGAGCTCTGCCAAAGTATTATCAGGTCTTACGTTAGTATCGGAGCTTACAAAGCCCGCTTTATATGCCTTTACCTTGGCTACCATGGCTGCTTCAGATTCCACGCTCTGTGAACAATAGATAAAAGAAATACCGCCTTCCTTAGCAAGAGCAATCGCAAGGTTCTCACCTGAAACTGATTGCATGCATGCGGATACCAGCGGTATATTCAGCTTAATAGCCGGTTCTTCACCCTTTTTGAATTTTACAAGGGGCGTAGAAAGATCTACATTGGCCGGAATGTTGTCCGGCCCGGAATAGCCCGGAATGAGAAGATATTCGTTGAATGTTCTTGATGGTTCATCGTAATATTTTGCCATTTGTGTCTCCTATATCTTTTACTCAGTTAGTGATTTATTGCGGTATTATACCACTACTGTGATATAATTGGAATGAGGAATTTGCGATGATTAAAGAAATTTTTATAACTGATTTTAAAGAATTGATGCCTCTCTTTGCTGAAGATCAGTATAACGAGGATATTAAAAGGTTCAGAGGTTCATACCTTTATAGAGGTATGCCCAGGGCGTCATATAAGATGACAACCACTCTTGCAAGGAACTGCAAGGATAAAAAGAGATTTCTTGAGCCCTCTATTTTAAAGAATTTTACAAAGTATGCAAGTCTTGAGGATCCTACCCTTAAGGAATCCGTCTGGAAGCAAATGATGGCCGGACAGCATCACGGCCTTCCCACAAGACTTCTTGACTTTACCCATTCAGCCCTTATAGCTCTCCATTTTGCAGCAGTAAACGAAATCGAGACATCGGAAGATGAGGACTGCGTCGTGTGGCGTATAGACATGGCGGAGATCCATAATCTTCTTCCCAAAAGATATCAGGGCCTCATTAAGGAAAGCAAGACAAAGATATTCTCACTTGATATGCTCGAAGAAACTGTAAGTTCCATTGCCTTCCCGGATGAACAGTTCTGCGAGCCCCTCCCGCAGCACCGCGTCGTCCTCCA
>CAZALQ010000313.1:0-2019 GCA_964485605.1 uncultured Oscillospiraceae bacterium | reverse complement strand
CAAGCCCGTCTATTTTCCCGGAAATATCTTTTTCCTTATCAATGGTTGTAAGGAGCTGCCTTGGATCCGTTGAAAAGATACATATGCAGTCCTTTGCTTTACTCACGATCTTATCAAAGGTATCAACATCTATCCTGTGCGTTTCATCAACGAGTAAATATCTGTAATTTTCAATGCTCAGTTTATCTATTTCCTCAGATGAAAAGATATCAAGATCCGGAATCCTTTCGCTTAAAGTGCGCTGACTTTTAAGAAGGGGGCCGCAGTGAATAATCAAAGTTTTAGACTTTTTTGCAAATACCTTTGCAAGATCATAAAGGAGCAAAGTTTTTCCGGTTCCCGGCATTCCGGTCAAGTGAATAAACCCGGTTCCCTCCCTTTCAGAAGCTTTCAAAATCTCCGTCTTTATAACATCCTGAGCCTGGGTCAGGAAGTATTCCCCATCTATAAATCTTTCGGGAGTATTGATTGGGGATACTAAAAATTTTGAATGCTTAAAAAGGCTGTCTATTTCCGAAAGACTTCCAAGAGATGTCTCCCTTACAGCTTTGCATATATCCTCTATGCTGCAGTCTTTAAGACTCCCGTCAGCTGATAAGGTATAGCAGGTCATTGAGTCTGTAACGACTGAGAAAAGCCTTTGCTTTTTTTCAAGATGATTTAGATAATACCTATTTTGGAGAAGCTGTTTTAGGATTTGTTCCTTTGGAACATCCATTGACTTTAGTTCAATATTAAGGCAGGATTCATCAGTAATTCTAAGAAGGTCAAATTCCTTCCCTATTCTTTCTATACTGTATCCGTAAAAGAAATTATCAAGGTCTGAAGAAGATACTCCCTTTTCCATAAGAGCATCAACAAAAAAGCGGAAGGATTCGATCTCATGATACTGAGTAATTCTTTTATCCCCGCTCAAAGACATATGCCTTTTTAAGATATTAAAGGCATCCTCGTCCCTTATTCTTGAAAGCTCAAATATATTAAGACCTTGCGACATACAAAAGAAGAAACCGGTTAAAACTCGTCGTCAAAATCATCCTCGAGCTCTTCTGTCTCTTCATCCATATCCTCATTGATGGATGCAAGGATCGCAACCGCCGCACCGAGGATCACAATAATAGCTGCTGATTTTAATGATCTTTTTAAAAACTCTTTCATCTTTTACCCTCTCTTTATCTCCACTTTCATACTCAAAAAATCATGAAGATATTTACCTGCGCTGTCTAATCTTATGCTACCAAATAGCAAGGTAAAAATCAAAGCAATATTATGCTTTCCTGACAGCTATAGCTGACCAGCAATCATCCCTTATCACCTCAAGGATTTTAAAGCCTGTTTCTTCAAGTTTCTTTTTGCAGGGCTCTTCCATATCGTCTATTATTCCGCTGGCAATGAGTACCCCGCCCTCCTTTAGATTCTTTGATACGTCATCGCACAGCCTTAAGACAAGAGGGCCTGTAAGGTTTGCAACTATGGTATCGGCAGCTAAAGCAATTCCAAAGGAAAGATCGTTTGTCCTGACCTCGATCAAATCCTCAAACCCGTTAAGTTTGGCATTGATACCCGTGCTTTTAATAGCCTCAGGATCCATATCCACAGCAAGTATACTTGATGCACCAAGCCTTGCTGCAACAAGGGACTGAATTCCGGTACCGCACCCTATATCAAAAATGCTGTCCCCTTCCTTCATATACTTCTTAAGAAGCCTTGTTGCAAGATAAGTAGTAGGACTGCTTCCTGTGCCGAAAGCAAGCCCCGGGTCTATATCAATTACTATATCTCCGTCCTTTGGATCATATTCTCTCCATACCGGCTTTATGACTATATTGTCAGCTATATAGAAAGGAACATAATACTCTTCCCACTTGTGAAGCCAGTCTTCATCATCCACAAGAGCCGATGAATAATCAAATGTCTTAAGATATGAAAAAAGATCTTCTGATAATGACTCTCCTTCCGGAATATAGAATTTTATATATGCGCCCATTTTCAATTTTTCAATCATCTCATCATCGGCAT
>CAZALQ010000312.1:0-2021 GCA_964485605.1 uncultured Oscillospiraceae bacterium | reverse complement strand
ACAAACTTTTTGTATTGCCAATCATCCGGTACAAGCTTGCTTATGCAAAGGCTTGCAATGAGGGAAACTGTTGAAACAATAAAACAGGTAATTCCCTCTTTTGTCTTAAAAACCTCTGTAAAGGCACTTTTTCTTTTCATAATTACATCCTGATTAATTGGTATTTTCGTAATTATACCATATTTTCACAAAAAAATGCCCGGCAAAAAAGCCGGGCATAAATTGGCATAACTGATTATTCAGCTTTAGGTGCTTTCTCTGCACGGAGTTTTGCCATGTATTCTTCTGTGAGCGGATAGATGAAGAAGAGAAGTCCGGATACAACGGAGAGCCCGCCGAGACCCCAAATGTAAAGTCCTCTTAATGCATCTACAGGGATAAGACCGTTTGCAGGGTCAAATCCGATAGCTACGCAGCCGAATCCTGCAACTGCTGTTCCGAATACTGCAGCAAGCTGAAGTGCAAGTCCGCCGATGGAGAATGTAAGGCCCTGTGCCTTAGATCCTTTAACAAGTGCATTGTATTCTCCGATATCTGCCATACATACCGGAATAAGTGTGGAGGAGAATACGCCAAAGAACTGGAAGAGGCACATGCAAACCATAAAGGCCATACCGCTTGTCTTCGGAACGAAGAGAAGTGCAAAGATGCAAAGTGCGGATGCAAGTGTTGTGTAAATGAATACGTTTCTCTTACCGATCTTCTTTGTGAGCGGTGTTACAAGGAGTGCTCCAAGGAAGGAGATTGCATATGTTGCTATCATGTATACCTGCATGATGGAAAGATCTCCAACAACATACATTACGTAGTAGTTAAGAAGTCCGCCCATAACTGAGAGTATAGCTACTCTGAAAACAGCGCAGATAACGAAGATGAACATCGGTCTTGTGAATGTGTTCTTGATGTCTGCCCATGTCATCTTTGGAGCTGCCTGCTTGGGAGCACCTGATGCTGTAAGGTTGCTGTCGCATTTCTTTGTAACAGCGGAAACAACGATGAAGCAAAGTATTGCTATAACACCGAATACCAGGTTGTTTACTGTCCAGCCGATAGGCTTGATTGTGAACTTAACTCCGGGTCCGGGAACTCCGCCTGTTTCAACCATGAATCTGCCAACTACGAGAGCGGAGATTGAAGAGAAGATAACACGAGCGATTGTTCCGAGCTGTGAAGATGCTGCTGTAACTGCAACTCTGTCTACAGGGTTTGCAGATACCTTTGTCATGAGTCCACGGTGGTTAGTCCACATAATGCAATATCCGAGCCAATATACGAAGAACATTGCAATGTAGAATACTGTGAGTGTTCCGGGATTTCCTTTAATAGGATAGAACAGGAGCGTTCCGCCGATAGCGAAAACAACTGTTCCTATAAGCATCCATCCACGGAATGTGCTTCCCTTAAGCTTAATTCCTTCGGAAAGTGCGCCTGCGATAGGCATTCCGAAAAGCTTAACTACGGAAGTTGCAGTAACGATAGAAGCTGCTGCTACCATTGACAGTCCTACGACATTTGTTAAGAATGCTGTGAGGTAGAATGTGATAAAGGTAAGCAGGAAGTTAAATCCGAACTCACCAAGACCATATCCATATCTCATGCCGAAGGATACGCTTGATTTCTGTTGATCTGCCATTTCTTAAATCCTTTCAATATCAAAAGTAATAATTTCCGTGACGACCTAATACATAATTAATTTAGGTTATCACTAACCTATTTTAAAATAGAATATAAATTTTGTAAAGATATCATTTACCTAAATACGTTATATTGATAATAACCAATTAATGTTATAGAATACATATGTTATCATTAATATAATGTATTTAGGAGGTTTTTATCATGTCTAAAAGAGAACCGGGCAGTCTTTCGCTCGGTCAAAAATTAGGTTACGGACTTGGAGATCTTGGCGCTAACTTTTGCTGGACCTTCGTAGGCGCTTTCCTTATCTTCTATTGCGAAGGCACCCTCGGGCTCAACGCAGCAATCATAGGATCTTTGATCGCTGTATCAAAGGTTCTCGA
>CAZALQ010000311.1:0-2027 GCA_964485605.1 uncultured Oscillospiraceae bacterium | reverse complement strand
GAAACAGTTTTTCAGAAGCATCCCTGCCTTTATATATTTCAAGGGCTTCCTTTGATCTTCCTTCCTTCTTAAGTATCCATGCCTTGTAATCAAGGCTGTCAGGATCATCGGGAGTAAACTTAAGTCCCTTTTCAAGATATTCAAGTATTTCTTTTCTTGCGACTCTGTTTTCTTTATCGGCAATATTTGCAGTAAGAGAGGCTATCCTGTAATAGATTTCTGTTTCAAATCCGAGGTATTCTCCTGATTCTATCTTCTTTGCTATCTCATTTAATCTCTTTAGTGCCTCTTCTGCCTCTCCGCCCTCATAAAGGAAGATGAGAGCATCCAGGGCATCGATCGGCGGTGCATCCGTAACTCCGTTGTCACGAACATATTTAATGAGTTCTTTGGCTTCATCATATACGCCGTTGCGTATGAGTATCCTGATTTTAAGTACATATGCGGAAAGATCCCTTCCGTCGATGTCCATGGCCCTGTTTATGGCATCAAAGGCATCTCTGTCCCTTCTCAGCTGGAAGTAAGTGCTTGCAAGGAGGAAAAATCCGTGGTATGAGCCGGGATTGCTGATGGTAAGCCTCTTGCAATATTCAAGGGCTTTTTCAAAGTCCTTTCTGTATATAAAGAGCTCAGCGAGCATGGTAAGAACTTCGGAATTATTGGGATCGAAATCCTCTGCTTCCTTGTAGGCTGCAAGAGCTTCATCGATCCTCCCTGCCTCATAAAGGCAGCCCGCCTTTCTTTCCAGCATCTCCTGATAACGGCCTATGCGCCTGTCTGTTTCCTCTGTCCCGTCAGGTTTTAAATCCTTAAGATAAGCTATCAGCTTGTCCATGCAGGGGATGGCATCGTTTGCCCTTCCTACTGAAAGATAAACCTGTCCCATGAGGTTGTTATAATCAAATACGTCAAAGGCGCTCTCATCAAGCTTTTCGGCTACCTTAAGACTGTCTTCATTTCTGTCATTTTGGAGGTAGCACCAGGCAAGGTCCAGCATGACTTCCTGATTTCCCGGATTTTCTTCAAGGTCCTTTTCATACTTTGAGATGAGGGATTCATTCCACTCTTTTCTAAGCTCTGAAAGCTCATAGAGCTGCTTTCTGTCTCCCCCTGCATCGGACATCATCTGGTTTAAAAGCTTGATTGCTTCTTCGAATTTACCCTGCTTTGCAAGTGAATAGGAATGGAGCCTTCTTGCATGAGTATAGTCTCCGTCTTCCTTTTTGACCTTTTTGCAGAGCTCTTCGCACTCAGTCCACTTCTCAAGACCGTAATATTCCTCTGCAGCTTCCATAAGGAGATATCCGTCTCCCGGATATTTATCACATAATGAAAGAAGCTCATCCATGTGTGAAGGACCGTCCGTATGTATAAGGCACCTGAGCTTTAGAGAATCTCCGTAGGGATGAGCTTCCGAAAGCTTATCTATATCCTCAAATATGGGAGCCATCTCCTCCCATGGAGTCCTTGATACCTTGTTAAACAGCCTTATATAGCTGTCGCAGTCAGCACCGTTTTTGCCCGGATAAAAGAATTTGTATGGAAGTCTTTCTCCAAAGCGAACACCGTTGATTATGACATAATCGATAAAGTCTTTCGGATATCTTTCGTAAAGTTCTTCCACCCTTTCTATGAGGGAGAACTCCTCATCAAGATAGATCCAAACTTCCTGCGGCAGGTAGTAATATTCCATAAAGAAGGAAAGCATTGCATTTTCGCAATCCGCCCTTGTATCGAGAGCTACGCAAACATCCTCAGAAAGGAGTTTCTTCCATTCATCCACATTTATTCTTCTTTCGAAGTCATCATATATGGTCTTAAGTTCCTTCTTCCATAATCCTAAAGGACTTAAATCCTCTTTCTCCGGCTTTTCCTCAAGATCAGCAAGCCTTAGAGCTTCTTCATAGTTTTCCCTAAGAGCCATAAACTCTTCCGGTTTATCCTCCGGATTTACGGTCTTAAGCTTTTCTCTACGTATTAGTATTGCGTGCAACAGATACTCTTACCAATTCATCTTCATCTTCAGA
>CAZALQ010000310.1:1741-2037 GCA_964485605.1 uncultured Oscillospiraceae bacterium | reverse complement strand
GCTTCCTTGCATTCGCTGACAAAAGCACCGTCGCTGATGATCAAAGCTTCAAAACCTTCTTTTTGAAGCTTTACGCTGGGTATATATTCGTTTTCAATGGTATTTGACTTAGGTACGTTGCCCTTTCCGTATCTTATAGCAACAGGATGGTTCTGTTTTAATGCGAAATCTAAAGAACCTCTAAGGCTGTTTTCATCCCACGGCGAGAGTATCATCATATTTGGCATAGATGAAAGATATGCTATATCAAATACTCCCTGATGTGTTTCACCATCAGACCCGGTTACTCCGGCTCT
>CAZALQ010000310.1:258-1731 GCA_964485605.1 uncultured Oscillospiraceae bacterium | reverse complement strand
ACTATTGGAAGATCCTGAAGACAAACTTCAGTTAAGATCTCATCATAGGCCCTTTGAAGGAAAGTAGAATAAATAGCTACTACAGGTTTCATTCCGTTAAGAGCAAGACCTTCTGCAAAGGATACTGCATGCTGTTCTGCAATACCTACATCAAAAACTCTTTCAGGATATACACCTGCCATATCTGAAAGACCCGTTGAATCAACCATAGCTGCGCTGATTCCGACTATTTTATCATCTTTAAGCGCTAGATTAAGCAGCTCATCTCCAAAAATTTCAGACCAGCTTCTCCCCTTTGGATCTGATTCTGAATTTGCAGTATTTAAATCAAAAGATGATACTCCATGATATTTTGTAGGATTATCTTCAGCAGGTTTAAATCCTTTGCCTTTTTGCGTCAGGACATGAAGAACTATGGATCTTTTTGCATTCTTGGCAAATTCCAATGCATCTACAAGTTCCGCAATGTCATGTCCGTCTATTGGTCCGTAATACTTAAATCCAAAGCCTTCAAATACTTGATTCGGCAGGAATAGATATTTGACTGAATCCCTTATTCTCTTTAAGAAATAATATAGACCGGGAGCTTTAAACTGTGTTTTCTTCAGTATGTTTTTAAAAGCTAAATATGTTTTGGAAGTTCTCAGTCTTTCCAGGCTGTGCTGTGTACCTCCGACACTGTCCCCAATAGACATTTGATTGTCATTGAGAATAACGATAAGAGGTGTTTTTGTATCACCTGCGTGATTGAGAGCTTCAAAGGCAACACCGCCCGTAAGAGCTCCGTCTCCTATTACAGCTATACAGGAATAATCTTCGTCTTTTAAATCTCTTGCTTTTGCAAGTCCTAAAGCAACGGAAATAGAAGTGCTCGAATGGCCCGAATCATATATATCATGGCTTGATTCAGCTCTTTTGGGAAATCCTGAAATGCCACCGAGATGACGTATATTTTTCATCTCATCCCGTCTTCCTGTAATCATCTTATGAACATAGCACTGATGTCCGACGTCCCAAACGATTTTATCTTTAGGGCTGTCAAAGACCTTGTGAAGAGCAACTGTAAGCTCTACAACGCCAAGATTAGATGCAAGATGACCGCCGGATACAGATACATCATCTAAAAGCTCAGTTCTGAGTTCATCTGCTATGAGCTGGAGTTTATCTACAGGTGTTGCTTTTATAAGTGGTATTAAATTTTCTTTATCATCAAATTTAGCCATTTAAAACTCTAAAAAGCAAATCTTCTTAATTTCTGAATTGTCATCATATTTATCAAGAATATCGATAAATTTATCCATATATTCTTTGATTTTGTTTAAAGCGTTTTCTTTGCCGAATAATACGGCATAATTCAAGCAATTATCCGTATCGTAATCGAGAAAATCATCATAAAGCTGAAATGCCATACCAAAATTAGTGCCCAGCTTTTCCATATCCTCAACGACTTCTTCATCGGCATTTGCAAGATAT
>CAZALQ010000310.1:0-248 GCA_964485605.1 uncultured Oscillospiraceae bacterium | reverse complement strand
CGTCGGTTGAATAAGGCCGCTGTTTTATAGTTATCTACATATTCAATATATGCAGAATCTGCATTTTTTGAAGATTTGATATCGGCTACCTGTCCCCTTACCATCTCATAGGCAGATTTAACGATCACGTTCATAGCCAGGGCTTTTCCCTGAACCATATCAAGAGCTATTTCCTTTGACATGATCTCGAAAGCTCTTGTAAGAAGCGCATCTCCGGAAAGTATAGCTATATCCTCTCCAAATGCCTT
>CAZALQ010000309.1:0-2042 GCA_964485605.1 uncultured Oscillospiraceae bacterium | reverse complement strand
CTCTTCAGAATATCCTTTTTTGATGAGACCGCCCTCTCTAACGATGTAAGGAGGATCTTCTACAATGGCAGCTTCGATCTCATTGCACAAATCCGTAAGGGGATCCATTTCATCATTAAGCTTTGAAAGAAGCTTTGAATCAAGAGATGCAAGGCAGTCCTTGATATCGGGGATCACGGAAAGAGAAACCTTAAGAGCAATTAAATCTCTTGCATTGGCAGTTCCCAAAGATATCCTTGCAAGTATGCGCTCAAGGTCATAAATGGCTCTCAGAGCCTCTTTTAAGTTGTTTCTGATAAGAATATTGTCTGCAAGCTCTTCAACGGCATCCAGGCGATTTTGGATAGCACTTATTTCGATCAAAGGCTCCCTGAGCCATGACTTTAATTTTCTTGAGCCCATGGCGCTGCCGCAGGCATCAAGTATTCCGAATAATGAACCCTGTGATTTTCTATCATAAAGGCTTTCAGTGATCTCAAGATTTCTTATAGTAGCTCTGTCAAGGAGCATGCATCCGCCAACATCTTTAATCTGAAGCTGCGATAAATGCTCAACGTCCTGTTTTTGAGTTTCTTTAAGGTATGCAAGCAGTGCACCTATACTGTAAAAAAGAAGAGGAACATCTTCAGATGCAAGTCCAATACTTTTCTCGTTAGGTATCTTGTAATGATCTCTGATAGATTTAGAACAAACTGAATTTCCAAAGAGGCGCTCTCCTCCCTTTGAAATAAAAATGCTTTGTTCTGAAGCATATTCCCAAAGCTTAGGGCAATCGTCTTCTCCGGCATTTGTTATTATTTCCTTTGGCTGGATCCTTGTAAGTTCCTCAAGAAGAACATCTATAAAATCATCGGATCCGATTTGGAGAGCACAGAATTCTCCTGTGGATATATCCGTATATGCAAGACCTGCTTTTTTATCATTGATATATACAGAAGCAAGATAATTATTATCTTTTTCAGAGAGCATGGAAGATTGAATGACCGTGCCGGGAGTAATGACTCTAATTACATCCCTTTCCACTATGCCCTTTGAAAGCGCAGGATCAGTAAGCTGTTCAGCGATGGCAACTTTATATCCATGCTCGACCATTTTAGCGATATAGTTCTCAACTGCATGATATGGAACACCGCACATAGGTGCTTTTTGATCTTGTCCGCAGGCTTTTTTTGTAAGGACAAGCTCGAGGACTTTGGATGCAATAACTGCATCATCAAAAAACATCTCGTAAAAATCTCCGAGACGGTAAAAGAGAATACAATCTTTGTATTTCTCCTTAACTGCCAAATATTGTTCCATCATAGGCGTATAGCCCATTTAAGCCTCCTTATGTGCAGCTGAAACTACATCATCTATATTAATATTGTTTTCATCAAGAGAATCATTCTTCTGAAGAAGAATGATAAATTCTATATTTCCCTTTGAACCCTTAATTGGAGAATAATCAAGTTTTAAAGCATTAAAACCTGATTCCTTTGCGTAATTTATAACGTTGGTAATTACTTGTTTATGAACGTTTGAGTCTTTTATGATACCGTTTTTTCCTACCTGTTCACGGCCTGCTTCAAACTGAGGTTTAATAAGGCAAACCATATATGCACCCTCTTTAAGAAGCATATTTGCAGGCGGCAATATATGTTTAAGCGAAATAAAAGAAACATCTGTGCATGCAAAATCATATGGACCTTTAAAATCTTCTGCCTTTGCATATCTGAAATTATACTTTTCTTTTACATCTACTCTTTCATCAACTCTTAAACTGTAAGCCAGCTGGTTTGTGCCTACATCAACTGCACAAACAGAATTTGCTCCTCTTTGAAGAAGGCAATCAGTAAAACCTCCTGTAGATGATCCTATATCAATACAGTTTTTATCTTTAACATCTACATCGAATACATTAAGAGCTTTTTCGAGTTTGTATCCGCCTCTGCTTACAAAGGGACAGGTATCTCCTCTTACCTCAACAGAAGCATCTTCTTTAATTTGATTTCCGGGTTTATCAGATTTTTGACCGTTAACATAAACAAGACCTTCCATTATGG
>CAZALQ010000308.1:0-2067 GCA_964485605.1 uncultured Oscillospiraceae bacterium | reverse complement strand
CGTGAGGTTTCTTTTTATTCAATTGGCGCTTTCTATGTTACAGGAATGCTCCATATAAACAGGAACTATTACCGGGCTCCTGTTGATTTCTTTATAAATAAAATTCTTAAGTGTTGATTCAAGAATTTCTTTTATTTGATCGGAATTCGCATTGCGAAGATATGCATCATCAAGTGCGTTATATAAAGCTGCCCTTGCGCGGTCGAGCACTTCGCCATATTCTTTTACGTAAATAAAACCTTTGGTATGAAGCTGTATATCTGAAACGATTCTCCCGGATTCGTCAAATACTGCGGCAAGGACTATTAGGCCGCCTTCTGAAAGAGCTTTTCTTTCGCCGAGTACCTTAGAGCCCACATCTCCGATGCCAAGACCGTCAACAAGAATAGCTCCGGCCTGAACAATTTGATCGGATAATTTTATATTTCTCTTGCTCAGCTCAACAATAGAACCGTTTTCGGCAATGATGATATTCTTTTGATCTATACCCATTTCCTGAGCAAGTTCAGAATGGCTGACAAGAAGTCTTATTTCACCATGTACAGGCATAAAGAATTTTGGTTTAAGCAGCGCAAGCATAAGCTTAAGCTCTTCTCTTTTTGCATGACCTGAAGAATGAACATCAGCGATCTCGCTGTATACCACTTGAGCGCCCATTGCCATAATTCTGTTTATTATGTCATATACGCCAAGCTCGTTTCCGGGTATAACGGAAGATGAAAGTATTACTACATCATCTTTTGTGATCTTTACATCCTTATGCTGACCTAAAGCGATCCTTGTTAAGGCACTTGTAGGTTCGCCCTGGGAACCTGTTGTCAAAATTACAACTTCTTTATTCTTATAGAGCTTTACCTGTTTTAATGTGATTATTGTATTGGGCGGTACTTTTAAATATCCGAGCTCAGATGCCACCTTGATCATATTTTCCATACTGCGTCCCGTAACGGCGACCTTGCGGCCGTTTTCAAAATCAAGATCCAGTATAGATTGAACTCTGTGTACATTACTTGAAAAAGTTGTGATTATAAATCTGTGGTCATTCTTTTTAAAGATAGTCTCCAGATTTTCTTTAATAACTTTTTCAGATTCGGAAAATCCTTCTTTGACAGCGTTAGTACTGTCAGACATAAGAAGAAGCACTCCCTTTTGCCCTATTTGAGCAATTCTTGCAATGTCTGTCGGATGATTATCAAGGGGCGTATAGTCAAACTTGAAATCACCTGTATGGAAGACTCTGCCCACAGGAGTATCTATGATCAAAGCCATTGAATCAGCTACCGAATGAGTCACATGTAGTGCTTCAATAGTAAACTCTCCCAGTTTGAAAGGGACGCCTTCTTCTAAATCATGAAATTCATAATCCTTGATCTTATGTTCTTTAAACTTGATTTTAAGGAATCCTTGGGTCAAAGGACTTGCATAAATAGGAATATTAAATTCCTTTAAAAGGAAAGGTACTCCGCCGATGTGATCTTCATGAGCATGAGTTAAAACTAGTCCTTTTATTCTTTCTGCTTTATCTCTAAGATATGCAAAAACAGGAATGACACAATCGATACCAAGCATATCTGTGGTCGGGAATGTCATTCCGCAATCTATGATCAAAATATCTTCCCCGTATTCAAACAGGGTCATATTCTTTCCTACCTCGTGGAGTCCTCCAAGAGGTATAATTCTTAATTTCTTTCTCTCTTTTGTCTTCTTTATCATTTCATCCTTTCACGACAATATTTAAGAGTTTTCCGGGAACTGCGATTACTTTAACAACATCTTTACCGCTGATTAAAGTCTTAACAGAATCAGTATCCATGCATATTGCTTCAAATTCTTCCTTTGAAAGTCCTGCAGGAACATCAAGTTTCGTTTTGACTTTTCCGTTGATCTGAACAACTACTTCTATGGTGTCTTTTACCAGTGCAGATTCATCAAATGTAGGCCAAGAAGCCTTATATACCGGTTCTACAAATCCTAATGCTTCCCACATTTCTTCGCATACATGAGGAATAAATGGAGAAAGAAGAAGATAAATGGTTATCACTGCATGTCCACTACATTCTAGGCATT
>CAZALQ010000307.1:0-2081 GCA_964485605.1 uncultured Oscillospiraceae bacterium | reverse complement strand
TTTTACGTTGAGAATTTTGAGATTACAGGAAATTCCCACTTCAGTGACAGTATGGTTTCGGATCTGTCCGGAATTAAAACAGGGAAGAATTTATTTTTTGAAACAGATTTAAGGACAGCCAGGTATAACCTAATCAGTTCTCCGTATATAAAGACTGCAAAGATCAAGAGAAAGCTGCCGTCAACTATCGTCATCGATATTGAAGAGAGGGAAGAGTTTGCAGCAGTAGCCTACGGGGAGAGAAATATAATAATCGATAAAGACGGCCTTGTTTTAAGAATTTCAGATAACAGCGCATATTTGCCCTTGATTTCAGGAGTATAAGCGCAGATGAGGGCAAAGCTATTGAAATAGAGCAGAGCTATCTTCTTACAAAGGGACTTTCTCTTCTTAGGGAAGCAGAGGTTATAGACTTTTACTTTGAGCGACTTGATATGTCTGTTTCATCAGTTAAAGCTTACATATATTACGATCAATACTATTGTGACGGTACTCTTGATAACATAATTTCATCTCTTGCTGCCATAAAAACTATGGTTTCCAAGCAATATGATGAAAATATCACCCACGGTATTATCTATGTGGGCTCGGGAGGGTACCTTTCTTACGCACCATAATTAGATTTTTTTTAATTTTCTTGATGTAAAACCATACAATATATAGTATAATCAATTTTGAATTTACAGAATAACTTTTAGGGAGGGCTAAATGTCATTTTTAGAATATGAAGCACCGACAGAAACTTCTGCAACTATAAAAGTAGTCGGAATCGGCGGCGCAGGATGCAATGCAGTTAATAGAATGATTGATGCTAACTTAAGTGGTGTCAGTTATATTGCTGTTAATACAGATAAGCAGGCATTAAATAAATCAAAAGCTGAGAATAGAATCCAGATCGGAGAAAAGCTTACCAAAGGACTTGGCGCAGGCGGTAATCCTGAGATCGGACAAAAGTCAGCCGAGGAGAGTCTTGATGCAATTGATAACTTTGTTGCTGGTGCAGACCTTGTATTCATTACTGCAGGAATGGGTGGCGGCACAGGTACAGGCGCAGCACCTATCATCGCAAAGGCAGCAAAAACTTCCGGTGCTCTTACTATCGGTGTTGTAACAAGACCTTTTAGTTTTGAGGGAAAGAAGAGAAAAGAACACGCTGATCTTGGTGTTAAATTCCTTAAGAACTATGTCGATTCTTTAGTCGTAGTTCCAAATGACAGACTTCTTGATGTTTCAGATAAAAATACCAGTATTATAGAAGCCTTTAAGATGGCTGATGAAGTGCTTAAAGATGGCGTTGAGGGCATAGCTTCACTTATTTCTGATGCAGGCCTCATCAACCTTGACTTTGCAGATGTCAAGACCATCATGAGCGACCGTGGAATTGCTCACATGGGCGTAGGCCGCGGCAAGGGTGATAACAGGGTTGAAGAAGCTATTAAGAACGCAATTGAGAGTCCGCTGCTTGAAACAAGCATTCGCGGTGCTAAGGGTGTTCTTCTCAACATTGAAGGCGGATATGATCTTGGTATGCTTGAAGTTAATGACGCTTCTGAACTCATTCACCAGCAGGTTGATGAAGAAGCTATCATCATCTTCGGTACATCAGTCAGAGAGGATATGGAAGGCGAGATCAAGGTTACAGTTATCGCCACAGGCTTTGAAGATGAAATGGGCAAGCCCAAGGATTTTTCAGCTCCTGTTAAGAGCATAACAAAAGAGCAGGAGGAACTTGAGTCCTACATCGCATCTCAGACAGAGCCTTTGGACAAGACATTCAGACCTTCTCTTCAAACAGAACTCTCTGTAGAAGATGAGCTTAAGAACATCGTCGGAACAAAAGCAGAAGAACAGCAGACAATTTCCGGAATAACACCTGCAAGAACTGAAAAGACTGTTGATGATTTTGATGAGCTTTTCAACAAGGCTTTCGGAAACAGAACAGCAGAAGAAAGAAAGGATGACACGGAATTCCCGATTCCATCTTTTCTGAATAGATTTACAAAACAGTAAATATTTATGTAAAAACCGGGGCCGGTGAATTCACCGGCCTTTTTTCAAGTATATGAAAAAGATTAGCTCAA
>CAZALQ010000306.1:0-2087 GCA_964485605.1 uncultured Oscillospiraceae bacterium | reverse complement strand
ATAAAGCCCTTGATATAAGCATTATGCAGGAGCGCAGAGTAGAGCTGCACCAGACGCCGGGTCGTTGGCCTGTGCTCCTGCCACCAGCTGTCTTTTACTGTTTTATCCAAGGCCAACACACTCCGTACAGATTGTAATCGCTTTGTAAAGGACATCCAGAGCGCTTCCGTTAAGCACCCCGGCGATGATCAGGACAATCGCTGCCACCAGAAGAATAACCTGCAGCTTTCCCTTCTTTGCCGGCGGGTTTTCAGTTTTTCCGCATATCTTTGGTTTTTCAGCTTTCTGCTGTTTCTGCGCTGCCGAGGTTTCCCGAAGGATGCTCCTTTCGCAAAGCACTGAGGTCACAGCCAGCACACCCAGTCCCGCTATGGTCCAGGGCAGGAACACCCGCAGAAGCCCGCAGAACATGCCTTCCGGATCGGCTTCCGGAAAGTGGGCAGGATTCAGCAGGTACACAAAAACAGGAACAATGCACAGCGAGAACAGCCCCCACCCGAGCCATTGCAGCCTTTTTTGACATTTTTGCTCTGCAGTCATTTCCGTGGAGGGCAACGCAACACGGGCGACTATCAAATCCCGGCTGAGTTCCGAATCCTTCACCGGCTTTTCGGCGTTCTTATCCTTCACGCCCAGCACAAGCCCCGCGATCATCAGTCCCAGACCCGCAAAGAACAGCGGCGCGATGGGAGCAAATTTTCCGGCGGCTGCTTCCGGCGTATAGATGTTTTCCATGGGATCCTCCGCCTTTCGAGCGGAACCCTCCTGATAGATTTCCACAGCGGAGACAGACAGCAGGATAACCAGCGCGATGCAAACCACAGTCTGCAGTGCGAGATACACTTTGCTTCTCATCATCGATACACCCCCGGTATCCCGGAATTTCTGAAAAAGGGCCGCAAACTGGACTGTTTACGGCCCGGAAAAGATTATTTCAGGTTATGCAGATACTCCGCCAGCGCGGGACGGTCATAGAAGGATTCAGCCTTTTCCAAGCGGAAATCGGGATCCACGCCGGCATCGGTGTTATAGAAGGAGCCGTTCCGGATAATGGAGATCTGTTTGTTTCCGGACATCTGGAAAATGGCTCCCTCGGCCGTCGTGCAGGGCTGCACCACGCAGGATCCGCCGCCTGTTGTCTGGCCGATCAGCGTCACGATGCCGGAAGCGCGGCAGGCCGCGGGCACCAGGTTGCCGCAGGAAAATGAACTGTTCGTGGTCAGGCAGTAGAGCCGGTAGCCGCTCGCCACGTTGTCCCGCTCGTCAAACTCTCCGTCCAGATTGACGTCGGCCAGATAGACGGCATTGCTTTCCGCGCCCGTAAAGGTGTCGCGCAGCGCTATATCCGCCTCGCCTAGGAACCAGGATATCACGAAAATTGCTGCCGTCGCGTCGCCGCCGCCGTTCAGGCTCAGGTCCAGCACGATATTCCGGATGGGGCTGTTTTCCCGCCTGATCTGACTGTTGGCATAGATGATCAGGTCAATCGTGTCCCTGGGATTATCACGGTCAATGGACGGATTATAGTAATCCTTTCGATCGACAGTGAAATGATCAAAGGTGATGAATGCGGTATCACCCACTTCCTCATAGCCGGGAACCCAGGCCCGGTAAACCGCCTTCCGCGCATCTATGTAAATTGCATTTCTCCGGCTGTAATTTAAGATGGAAGGGCCTAAATATGCGCGGATGACACTGCTTTCCATCGCTGCGTTCCGTTCGTACAGGTAGGACCCCCTCCTGAATCCGCTGTGCAGGTCGTCAAAAAAGGTGTAGGTCAGGTTGGCAATCGCCAGGCTCGATTTCATAGGGTTGGTGCTGATCAGGTTCTCAAACAGTTCAGGATTGTTCACAAAAAACTTTCCGAAGCTTTCGATGTTGTGTTCCGGCTTCAGACCGTATTTGCAGTCCAGCAGCAGGCTCAGTTCATGGAAATTGAACCGGGCATATTCTTCGCTCACGTCGTGCTTGGGCGCGGCATCCATCGAATCGATGAAGGAGCAGTTGTAGCCGGCGCCGATGATCTTTTCCCCTGTGAAGACAACATACACATATTCATCGCTGACCAGCAGGTCGTTCAGGGTCTG
>CAZALQ010000305.1:0-2093 GCA_964485605.1 uncultured Oscillospiraceae bacterium | reverse complement strand
TACCTTCGTCAAGTATCATGGATCTGACCTGTTCTTTACGAATGTTGTAAAGAACTGCTGCTACATCCCTTCCGCCTTCAGGGAAAACTTCGGCAAAGTGCTCCATGGTATCTGCGTCAACAGCATCCATGTTGTCAAGTCTTTCCTGTTTGTCAAAGGTAAGGATTGCATCATGCATCTTATCGGATGCATATTCTCTTACAGCTTCATCTATTTCATCAGCCGGTTTGTAAAGCTCGATTTCCATCTTGGGCTTTCCAACTTCAGCAACAATATCTTTAATAAATCTGCAAATCTTTTTGATCTCTTCATGACCGAACATAATAGCGTCCAGCATGATATCCTCAGGAATTTCCTGTGCTCCTGCTTCAACCATCATAATGGCTTCTTCAGTTCCTGCTACATACATTGAAAGATCAGAAACTTCTCTTTGAGCAAGAGTCGGGTTGATGACGAACTGTCCGTCAATTCTTCCGATGTGAACGGATCCTGTAGGACCGTCCCAAGGAATGTCTGAAATAGCAATTGCTGCAGATGAACCGATCATTGCACAAATCTCCGGTGGGCAATCAAGGTCCATAGACATAACTGTAGCAACTACTTCTACATCATTGTAGAATCCCTTCGGGAAAAGTGGACGAAGAGGTCTATCCATAAGTCTGCACTTAAGAATAGCTGCATCAGCAGGTCTTCCTTCTCTCTTGATAAATCCTCCCGGGATCTTTCCTTGTGCGTATTGTTTTTCTTCGTAATCGCAGGACAGCGGGAAGAAATCTGCGCCTTCCCTGGGTGTTTTAGATGCACATACTGTTACGTTGACTACGGTATCACCGTATCTTACCCATACTTGTCCGTTTGTCTGCTCGCAAACCTTTCCGATTTCGAGCTCCATCAGTCTGCCTCCGATTGCAGTCCTGAATGTTCTGTAATCTGTAAATCTCATTATTTCTCCTAACAACAAACCAAGGCGGAGACCCCTGTCTCCGCCCCTAAAATTAATATTACTTTCTCAAGTTAAGTCTTGCAATAAGGCTTCTGTAGCGCTCAATATCCTTTTCTCTAAGATATGCAAGAAGGTTTCTTCTGTGTCCAACCATCTTTAAAAGTCCACGACGTGAGTGGTTGTCCTTTGCATGTGTCTTGAGGTGCTCATTGAGCTCGTTGATTCTGTAAGTAAGAATAGCTACCTGAACTTCAGGGGAACCTGTATCGTTTTCACAGGTTGCATATTCCTTCATGATTTCTTCTTTTTTCTCTTTTGTAAGCATAAAAAAATACTCCTTTTCTGACATTCGCCTTATACAAAGAAATTCGTCGGAGATTCAAAAATCTTCGTAAAAGGTAGATTTAATTGACAATGTATTAAAACACAAAGAAGATAGAATGTAAAGAGATTTTATCTTCTTTGATCAAAATATTATATATTTATACCTTTATTTTTAAGTCTTTCGGTTAAATCCTTGCAGTTTTTAAATATGACGGTATCAATTCCGCAAATATGAGCACCTGCAAGATTTAAATGGTTATTATCTATAAACAGACACTCTTCAGCTTTTAACCGGAATCTATCAAGAAGTATTCTGTAAATCTCAGGCTGCGGTTTAACAGCTTTTTCATATGCTGATACTACAATGCCGTCAAAATATTCACTTCCCGGTATCTTATTCCAATACTCGCTGTGTTTAAGTCCTGCATTTGATAATAGATATATATTGCATCCGGATTCTTTTAATCTTTTGATCAAATCCCCCATTCCTTCAACGGGAAGCACGGGGTCATACCATTTGCATATCATTCCTCTTATAGCTTCATGATATTTTTCAGGCATTTCTTTGCAAAGCATGTCTGCATAATCATCCTCAGAAAGGTATCCCCAATCTACTAAAGACCAATTGGGACCGTCAAAATATATTTTATCGATCAAGATATTTTTATCTTCAGTTGATAAATCATATCTGTCAATAAAGACTTCGGGTAAAAAATGCATGAGCACATCACCCATATCAAAAACTATGTTTTTTATCAAACTATTTCTCCTTAATAGGGTAGAGTGAGAGTTTCCTCTCACCCTCCCATTGCACCGTACGTACCGG
>CAZALQ010000304.1:0-2096 GCA_964485605.1 uncultured Oscillospiraceae bacterium | reverse complement strand
AGTTCTGCTTCTGATTCTGTTGTGGTTTCATCGGCGTGAAGCGTGAAGCGTCGGAACCTGAGGTATGTAGAGTAAAGCAATCAGAAGGAGAAATACCAGAACTTTTGAAATTAAAGTCTTATTGAATCTCATAAAAACCTCCGATATTGGTCTCATAATAATGCGTACAATATGTCATAAGTGCATTTATTATATACTTATAAGTAGGAAAAATGCAAGCTTTTCTTTAAAACACCCTTTTTAAATGGCTTATTTATCAAAAATAACCGTAAATGTATTGGTGTCTTTTCCGTTTGATGAAGCAGATATTACAGCACCGTGAGCTTTGCAGATTGCGGTTGCGATGGACAGACCGAGACCGTAACCCGAAGTTTCTTCTCTTGAACTGTCCACTCGATAGAAGCGTTCAAAAATCTTTTCACACTCTTCATTACTGAGAGGCGTACCTTTTCCGGCTACAGAAAGGATAATGCTTCCTTTTTTTATGTTCTTTTCGGATTTTGCGGCTTTTTTTAGTGAAACATCGATATTGCTTTCGGGAGCTCCGTATTTGATCGCATTGTCCAAAAGGATATTGATGAGCTGCCTGATCCTGTCTCTGTCACCGCGGAGGATAATGTTATCCTCAATCTTTGTTTCAAAGGTCTTTTTACTTTCGTAAGCGACCGGTTCCATCATAAGGACACATTCCGTAAGTAAAGAACTGAAATCAAAATCCGCAAAATCAGTCTTGAAGCCCTCGGAATCTCCTTTTGCAACTTCGACAAGCTGCTGGACAAGGTCCTTCATTTTAGTGGATTCTTCTTTTATGTTTTCAAGACGCATTTTTTCCTTTTCATCATCTCTTTCCTTTGAAAGCAGCATTTCTGTGTTTGAGATTATGACCGTAAGGGGAGTTTTAAGCTCATGGCTTGCGTCCGCCACAAATCGTTTCTGGTCTGCCCAGGCTTTTTCGATGGGGCGGGTGACCAGCTTGGACATGAAGACCGAACCTATGAATAAAAGCACAAAGACACCGAGTGATATCCATAGATTTGTCTTCAGCTGTGAATAAACCATAGACATTGATGTGCTCTTGTCGGCGATGGCAACAACTGTTCGTCCCGATTCGTATTTCACTTTTTTGTAGTTTAGGTCATAGCCTTCAACCGAGCCTTTCTCGTATGAGAGCTCGAAGATGGTTTTGCCGATAGAAACGGCAGTATCGTCGTCTATATAATAGATATCATTTTTTTCAAGGGAAACATCACGTTCGGGTGATATTATGAGACATATGGTGGGGACGGCCTGAAGCTCATTTCTGATTGAAGATCTTTTTGAATCCGTCTCACTGGGAGTCATACCGTAAAAATCTGCGTCTCTGGCGCCACGGGGATCGGTATAAATAAAGGAATCGTCGGGTGTTATATTTGCAAACGGCGGTCTGTTACTGTTGTCAAAAGGATTAGGTCCGGGTTCATCCGGGAAAGAGTTGTTCGCAAGACGGGAATAACTGTAAACAGTCATTTCAAGAGCTTCGGAAACTTCATTTTCCACGGAGGCTTTTCCGGAGAAGAACTGAATGCCGGTAATGGCAGCAAGAAATAGTATTGAAATAAGAGATACTGCAGCTATAAAGGAAAGCTGCAGTTTTTTTATGATTGCATTATTGTTCATTTTTCTGACCTAAATGGTAGCCCACTTTTCTTACTACATCTATGGTTACGTTAGAGTTGAGTGCATTAAGCTTACGACGTAAAAAGGAGATGTATGCTTCTACATTATTGTCGCCTGCATCCGAATCGTAGCCCCATATTTTATTGATGATAGTCTCCTTGGAGAGGATATTTCTGCCGTTCATCATCAGATATTTCATGAGATCGTATTCCTTGGAATTCAGCTTTATGGTCTTTGAACCGCAGCCAAGCTCACAGGTTGACTGGTATAGCGTGAGGTCGCCGAAAGTTACATCCTCGGGAATGATTTCCCCGCCTCTTCGCATAATGGCATTGAGCGCCGCAAGAAGCTCGGCATTTTCAAAGGGTTTTGCAAGATAATAATCAGCGCCGAGATTAAGCCCCTGAACTCTGTCCGAGAGCTCTGTCCGTGCAGTAAGC
>CAZALQ010000303.1:1118-2097 GCA_964485605.1 uncultured Oscillospiraceae bacterium | reverse complement strand
CTGGAGTGGGTTGCCATTTCCTTCTCCAATGCATGAAAGGGAAAAGGGAAAGTGACACGACTCTTAGCGACCCCATGGACTGCAGCCTACTAGACTCCTCCATCCATGGGATTTTCCAGGCAAGAGTACTAGAGTGGGGTGCCAGTGCCTTCTCCTGCTCCAGTACTACCCAACAGCAAACCTGGTGACAGGGCTCTTTCCTTTAGGGTTCCTGGATGAAAATCATAAACAAACTAAGAATTTCTATCAAGAATATCTTCGCTGCATGCTGTCTCAAGTATGATTCCGGATCCTAGGGGAAGAGGCTCCATGAGAAGGTGTACTTCTGCATAATGCCTGAGAGGTTCAAAATGTCCGACCCCCTCTACGCTCTTTGCTATTGTTTCCTTGTAGACGACCTTTCCCTCTTCGATGGACACATCCATGCCAAGCCTATCTAGTATGAGCTGCTTTAAGACCTCTGTCTGCACGCTTCCCATAAGGCTTGCATGTATTTCTTTTAATGACTCATCCCAGACTATATTGAGCAGGGGGTCTTCTTCTGACAGTATGGAAAGCTTCTTTAAAGCCTCTATGTTATCCGTCCCGTCGAGGGGCCTGATCCTATAACTTAATACAGGTTCAAGGCTGCTTTGGGTTTGGTCTTCTTCAAAACCAAGGCCTTTACCGGCAAAGCTCTTTTCAAGGCCCAGCACTGCGCATACCATCCCGGGATACGCAGTATCTACGGCTTCATATTTCTCACCGGAATATACCCTTATGCCGGTGATCTTTTCATCATCTAGAACTTCCCTTACCTTTAAATTGCCGCCTGTAATTTTAAGCCATGAAAGCCTGCTGCCCTTCTCATCTCTTGTTATTTTGAAGCACTTAGCGCCGAAATCTTCAGGATAGTCCCTGCACTTTACGTATCTTTCAAGTCCGCTGATAAAATCATCAACACCGTTGAGGTGGAGGCGATCAGCCTGTCGATTGCCGC
>CAZALQ010000303.1:0-1108 GCA_964485605.1 uncultured Oscillospiraceae bacterium | reverse complement strand
TTAACTACGGGAATGATTTCCCTTTTTAATATGAGCTGCCTTATGCTTTCGTCTGAAACAAAGCCCTTTTGCTCATACTCGGCCATGGCAGCCTCACTGCAAAGGGCTATTTCCTCCATGTCAGGGTCATTAAAATCGACCCATCTCTCGGGCATCTTAAAACTTTTATGTTCAAGGTCTGTCTTGTTGATAAATACAAAGGTCGGAATCATGTGTGATTCCAAAAGATCTAAAAGAAGCTCCGTATGTGACTGAATTCCGTCAGGAGCTGATATTACAAGAACTGCGTAGTCGAGAACATTAAGAGTCCTCTCCATTTCCGCGGAAAAATCCACATGGCCGGGAGTATCCTGAAGATAAAAATCCTTTTCTCCCAAAGAAAAAACTGCCTGCTTTGAAAAAACGGTAATGCCTCTCTTCCTTTCGATAATGTTTGTATCAAGAAAAGCATTGCCGTTATCAACGCGGCCAAGATTCTTTATCTGCCCTGTTTTATACAGGATAGCCTCACTTAAAGTAGTCTTTCCTGCATCGACATGGGCAAGTATTCCTATGCAAATATTTTCTTTATTATTGCCTATCATTAAAAACTTAGAAACTCTCTGTCATTTCTCCGCGCAGTGAAACACCCATCAGCTTATTGATCGAGTCCTTATCATATCCTTTTGAGAATAGGTAGTAAAGCTTCGTAACCGCAGCCTCAGTAGTTATATCTCTTCCGCTTACTGCCCCCGCATCCTTAAGGGCATGGCTTGTCTCATAGGTTCCAAGGGATACTGTCCCCTGGGGGCACTGGGTACAAACAGTTACTACGGTCCCGTTTGCGAAAGCCTTCTTAATTATGGGAAGAAGGGCTTCTCCGTTTTGAGGTATATTTCCGCTTCCGAAGGTCTCAATGACTATACCTTTCAAGCTTTCAGTCATTATGGATTCAAAAAGCTCAAATTGTATGCCGGGAAAAACCTTTATGACTGCAATGGGAACGTCAGAAAACGGAACGAAGTTAAAGGTACTATCTTTCTCCGGTTTCCAAAGATAAGCATTGTCATATTCAATGCTTATTCCCGCCCTTGCCAAAACGGGATATCCGGGGGATACGAAGGCCGAA
>CAZALQ010000302.1:0-2097 GCA_964485605.1 uncultured Oscillospiraceae bacterium | reverse complement strand
CCCTGCATGCGGAAAGAGATTTACTACTTATGAGAAGCTCGAGGAGATGCTCTTCCTTGTTGTAAAGCACGACGGCAGAAGAGAGAATTTCGACAGGAACAAGGTATTAAACGGCATTATGAGAGCTTGTGAAAAGAGACCGGTTTCAATGGCTCAGATGGAATCTATTGTAGATGAGGTCGAAAGAGGCCTTAACAATATGATGGAAAAGGAAGTCACAAGCACCTTTATCGGCGAGATCGTAATGGATAAGCTTAAGGATCTTGACGAGGTGGCATATGTAAGATTTGCATCTGTTTACAGAGATTTTAAGGATGTGAATACCTTTGTTGCCGAAGTCGAAAAACTCCTTGGAAAGGGAAGTAAAAGAGGTTAAATGATGGATAAGATATATAGAGTCGCCATTGACGGTCCTGCAGGCGCCGGAAAAAGCACTATGGCAAAGATACTGGCTGAAAAGCTCGGAATAGACTATGTTGATACCGGTGCTATGTACAGAGCTATAGCCCTTAAGATCCTCAAGACGGGTATTGACTATACCAATGAGCAGGATCTTAATAAGCTTCTTTCATCTACTGATGTGGATTACTACGGCGGCAAAGTGTATCTTGACGGCGAGGATGTAAGCGGACTTATCAGAACTCCTGAGGTTTCCGATATGGCATCCAAAAGCTCAGCCATTCCTGCAGTAAGAGACAAGCTCGGAGAACTTCAGATGGCAATAGCTAAGAAGAGAAGTCTTCTTATGGATGGAAGAGATATAGGGACTATTATTATCCCGGATGCAGAGTTTAAATTTTTCCTGAATGCAAGCAGCCGCATAAGAGCCTACAGACGCATATGCGAAATGCGTGAAAAGGGCATTGAATGCGATCTTGATACTGTAGAGCAGGAGATCAAAGAAAGGGATTACAGAGATTCTCACAGAGATTATCATCCTTTGAAAAAGGCCGATGACGCCATTGAAATAGATACTTCCGATCTTAAGATTTCTGAGGTCGTTGATAAAATGTTGGAGATCATAAATGAAAAAATCAAATAGCAGGTTTATTTATTCAGGAGTATTTTTTCTCCTCTTTGCCGTTTTCACGGTTCTTGTCAAAAAAGTAGATGTGCAGCCCATAGGCCCCGAGGGTTCTTCCGTGGGATTTGCATCCATAAACGCGAAGTTTTTTGAAATTTTTGGCTATAACGAATTTTGGTATAAGTTCTCTGAACGCCTTGGCTACGCAGCACTGGCTGTATGTGCATGCTTCGGCATCATTGGCGTTATTCAGCTCATTAAGGGAAAGAGTCTTAAAGCTGTCGATAAGAAGATCATTGCTCTGGGCGTCTTTTACGTAGTTGTGATTGCTTTTTATGTAATCTTTAATAAGGTGGTCATTAACTATAGACCGGTCCTCGAAGCAGACGGAAGCCTTGAAGCATCCTATCCGAGTTCTCATACGGTTCTTGCTGTATGTGTTTTTGTAACCATGTTCAGCCAGAAGGTATTTAACAGGAAGGGAACCACATCGGAAAAAGCAGAGAATGTCATAGCTGCAACAATTTTAGTCGCAATGATGGTACTCAGCAGACTTTTCTCAGGTGTTCATTGGTTTACCGATATAGTAGGCGGAATCTTGCTTTCTACAGCCCTCGTGCATCTGTATAAGGCGGTAGCATCAAAAATAGACGGCGAGTAAGAATATATAACCAATAAAAGAAATCATCATGGGAACTGTTCAAATTTTGAATAGTTCCCATTTGCATTTTGGAATGTAATATTTAAGTTGATAGCGGCTTTCCGTATCTTCGATCGTGCTTTGGCATTCATAAACCAGCATGTCCACACCGGCCAGGCGGCGTTCATCAACATAAAGTATTTTGCCGACGAATATTTCTCTGCTTTCGCCGTCACTGTCAGTGTATCTGAATTTATAGGGAAGGGGATGCCACTTTCCTTTAAATACAACTATTGCATCTATTGGTTTTGCAACTACTTTCATATCGAAATGAACCTCCGGCGATGTTAATTATAAGAACAAATGTTCGTATTGTCAATCTAATCTTTTTTCTTGACAACAGTCCCTTTAGATGGTAATATCTTCGTTGCAG
>CAZALQ010000301.1:0-2101 GCA_964485605.1 uncultured Oscillospiraceae bacterium | reverse complement strand
TTTCTGAAAGTCCTTCTGCAAATTTTCTTCCGAGTTTCTTAAAGAAGCCTTCCTTTTCTCCGACTCCGCTTCCCGGATTTGCAACCTCTGTCAAATCGATGGTGATCGTGGAGAAGCCTATTAAACTATCGTATCTGTTGATCTTATTTGTATAAAACTCGATATCTTCTTCCGTATATGAGATCTCATTCTCAATGGTTATGATATCAGTCATGTTGGTAGCCTGAGATAAGAGCTCCTGAAGTCTTTCGAGCTTTATTTTTAATGTTTCAAGTCTTGTTTCGGTCTCGGAATAACTAAGTCCCACATCCTCTGTGAATTGATTAAGAGCTTTTACTGTTACCTTCTCTCCAACACCATTTAGGAATTCTTCAAACTTTTCTGCAGGGACCCTTACTGTGTAACTTGCCTTTTTAAGATAATCTCCATTGTAGTAGGTTCCGTTGCTTACAGACTGGTTTTCAAAATATCCGCCTGCAGCATTTACCATATCCTTAATATATACATCAGCAGCTGCAAAATCTGTGGTCTGAGCAGTAACAATTGCCGTATATATAAGCTTTACATTGGATGGGTTATATACATGGGATGCATCGTTTGATACATATTCAGCTTCTGATGAGCTTGGAGCATAACTGGGCATTTCACCGGGATTAGAAGCCCCATCTGAAACAGCATTTGCTGTCTTTCTGCCATCAAGATTTAATCCGTAATAGGACGTATCTCCGGCGTACTGATAATCAGTATCTTCTGCCGCATCTTTATAATTGGAAAACAAACCTGAATTGATCAGATGGTTTCCGATGATAACTACAGCCAAAAGTGCCGCGACAGCGCCAGCCCATTTCGCAATTCTTCTTCCTATGATTTTTGGACGAACCTTTTGTTTCTCCTTTTCCTCAGCAGCTTCAAGGATATATTTATCGTCTATATCGCTGACTGCTTTCATAATATCTTCTTTTTTCATATATTAATCCCCTCTTTAGTAAGTTCCTCTTTCAAATCGTTTCTCAATCTGAAAAGAGTTGTTTTGACATTACTTTCCGAAAGACGCATATCCTTTGCTATTGCTTTTATAGAATCCATATAGAAATATCTCTTCACAAAGATCTTTCGCTTCGATGTTTCCTGTTTTTCAAGAAATGAATTAATCACTTTTGATATATCGCCGGCATCCAAAGAGTCATCTATACTTCCTATGCATTCTCCCAGTTCATCAAGAGCGATGTCATATTGTCCTCCGCCGCGCTTTTCGGCAGAAAGCATATCATGGCGATCTATTGCAAGATTTCTTGCTATACGTCCAAGATAGGATTTGAGATTTCTGGGTCTTTGCGGCGGAATGCTGTTCCAAGCTTTCAAAAGAGTATCATTAAGACATTCTCCGGCATCCTCTGAATTTCCAAGGATATTAAGAGCAATAGTGCTTACATAAGCACCATATTTTGCAGAAGACAAAAGTATAGCCTTCTCATCTCTTTCAAAAAACAATTCAATGATATTTGTATCTTCCATTTTGAAAGTCCTTTCACCTTTAAGGACGGAAAAAAGAACAAAAGGTTACAAAAAACGGAGCTTTCGCTCCGTTTAAACTTTTTGGCATTTTATTTTGCAATAATTATCTTTCCGTTTATTACGGAGCCCTTCACGGTAATCAAGTCAGCAGTGGTAATGTCTCCTTCAAAATATCCTCCCGGAGCGATCTTTCTGGCAAAGATTAGTGCAGATGGCATTTCCTTTACCTTTACCAATGAGATTAAAGTCAGCACACTTAATTGTGCCGTTAAAATCTCCGGTCTCTGAAATTATAACAGAACTTGTAGTATCTATATTTCCTTCAAAATATCCGTCAATTCTGATTGGTTTATCAGTTGAAACAGATCCCTTAAACTTTGTCTGTACGCCGATAACTGTCTCCGCAATCTGAGAATTGATGCTTACGCTAGAATATTCAGCCATTACAATCTCCTTTTTACTAAAGTAAAATACGATGGAAGTCTAACATAAATTGCTTGCAAAATCAAGTTATCTAATGTATTATTCTCTTGTTGCAAAAATGAATATGCAGGTATGGCGGAATTGGCAGACGCGCACGGTTCAG
>CAZALQ010000300.1:1240-2138 GCA_964485605.1 uncultured Oscillospiraceae bacterium | reverse complement strand
CAAAAATCCTCTTGAAGAAGATGAAGTTGGGCTCATAAATCTCAGGCTCTTCAGGCTGAGCTTTAGGAATAGTATAAAAATAGTCATCAGGATCATTTGCCTGCTCTACAGGAGCATCAAAAAGTTCATCTAAAGACATATTCTTTTCGCTATTCTCCTTATTAATATCATTGTAATCATTATCCATAAGCTTTAGTTCAAAACTATTAAGTTTTGCCTTTCTCTAATCTACTACGCTCTAGGGAAGGATTTATTGTATACATCCATTACCCTGGTTTTCTTAAACTTTAAGTAAATCTTTGTTGCCATTATATCTTCATGTCCCAGAAGCTCCTGTAAACTTTTTAAGTCTGCTCCATGCTGAATCAAATGTACAGCAAAAGTATCTCTTATAAGCTGGGGAGTCACTTCCTCGCCTAATTCGCATTTTTCCCCATAGGTTTTAAGAAGTTTCCATACAGCTTGCCTTGTAATTCTTTCACCTAGATAGCTTAGAAACAAAGCTCCTTTGTCTTCCTTTTTTCCAAGTAATGCTTTCCTTGAATCTTCCAAATACTCCTTTAAGGCTGCCTTGCAATATCTTCCGATAGGTACTGCTCTCGCCTTTTTATTATCATTGGTATTAACGGAAATGTATCCTATATTCAAATTGATGTCGGAAACATTCAGCCCGCATAATTCGGACACTCTTATTCCTGTAGCATACATCAATTCAAGTATTGCCTTATCTCTTTTTCCTGAAGTATCTGAAGCCGGTGACTCTACTAGCTTGTTTATCTTTTCTTCAGATAACCATTTGATCTCTTTTTCTTCTATTTTTGTTGCCTTGCTGCTAATGCAGGGATTCTTCTTTATAGCGCCTCTTTTGATCAGATAATCATAAAAGGACCTAATAGAA
>CAZALQ010000300.1:0-1230 GCA_964485605.1 uncultured Oscillospiraceae bacterium | reverse complement strand
GCGCTTTTTCCGTTGTTTGAAAGCAAATCAGAATATGATATAAAATCCTCTTCCTTTGCTTTTTCCAAAGGCTTATCAAGCTGTTTAAGATATGATTCAAAATCATCCAAATCAGCAAGATATGCGGAAACCGTGCTTTTTGAACTGCCTTTTTCTAATAAATATTTTTCGTAATCATCTATATAGTACATTTCATCACCTTTTGACATAATTATATCACCTGTTAAGTGACACTATGATTACAAATATTAAAAATACACGATCTTTTTTAATAGTTCTGACACTATTTTGTTTAATTCCTTATATAGAATAATATTATGTTGCTTTATTATCAGATAATTACTTGCAAAACCGTCTAATTCCTTAAACAAATCTATGTCGACAGGAAGCTGCGTTAGATCTAAATACAGATAATCTTCCAATTGTTTAGGGAAAAGAATAAGCTTTGCAGCACCTGTAAATGAGTCATATTCTAAACTGTAATACTCTTCAAATATGCTCATAGGCAGTAAGCCCGGGAATGTTTTTGCGTTAACGGAAAACTGATCTGAATATTCTGAAACAGGACCGATATATACTGTAATATCATTAGAATTGACATCCGGGGATAAAACCTTTACCGGATAACCCGTTTCATACGCAACCTTATGAAATGGTATAAAGCTTAGACTTTGTGATATTCTTGCAAGCTGACGAACATCATCACCGTTATGAAGAAGTATCTTTCTTTTAGCTTCTTCATCATGCCTGGCAAGGTACATATTATATAGAGGAATACATTCTCCCCCATCAATAGTATCCGTGCGATTAGTCTTAATTCCAAGAGCATCTTCCACTGATGACTGTGATAAGCTGGGCAGAAGCTGTCCTGCCTGCCAATA
Source organism: uncultured Oscillospiraceae bacterium (assembly GCA_964485605.1). Taxonomy (GTDB): domain Bacteria; phylum Bacillota; class Clostridia; order Peptostreptococcales; family Anaerovoracaceae; genus RUG13409. The sequence goes on along the minus strand of CAZALQ010000300.1, from coordinate 349 downwards.
TTTTTTTAATATTCTATAAATATCTATATTCCATATAAATGGATATACATTGCTAATGCCATGTTTTTTAGCCCTGTTAAGCACATACGGTACATCAAATCTTTGGCCGTTATATGTAATTAAGGCATCAAGATTGTCAAACTCCTCATATATTTTTGTTATCAATAAATACTCGGAATCCGGATCATCACAAAAGTATTGACGAAGATTTGAACCATCTTCATCACAAAAGCTTGCTGAGATTATAATGTCTTTTTGAAAGCTGAGTCCTGCTGTTTCAATATCAAAAACTGCAGTTTTTAAATTGTCTGTATAAATATTGTATTGCATGGAATTATTATACCATTAA
>CAZALQ010000299.1:0-2146 GCA_964485605.1 uncultured Oscillospiraceae bacterium | reverse complement strand
AAGAAGAAATCATAAAAGTCACCGCCGACCTCCTTTGCAGGATCCATTTCTCCGTATACATCAAATTCGTGTCTGCCCGGGAATGCAGGATAGGTATTCGGAATCATATCTTCCTGAATCCTTGTAGCAAGGGTAAGCTCTGTCTCTATTCTTTCCTTATCGGCAGAGATGGTTTCTATCTCGTTGACATAGGTGTCAATTTCTGATGTAAGGGTTGCAAAATCATCTGAGATCTCTCCGATTTCACTCCTTGATTTCATCTCGGCAAGACTCTTATGTACCCTTTCGCTGTCCTTTGTCTCCGTGAATCTCCTTATGTTTCTCTGAAGCTTCTTTAAGGGATTAAGTACAAAGAGATATAAAAGGACTATGCATATGGATGAAAGAAGCACCTGGTATACTATGGCTATTACAGTGCCTCTTACAGTCTGCCTCGCTATATTTGACAGTATACCCGTCAAGTTATATGTAATACCAATGAAAACGGGCTTGCCGTTTACATTGCCAAGGAATGAGTAAAAATCAACATAATCGCCTGCATCGGCAAGGTGGGAATTTGATTCCTGCGCCCTGCGCATTGATTCTGACTGACTCTCATTTACAGAGACACTTACTCCTATGGGATAACTTTCTGTATAACTGGTACCCCTTTTTGCACGGTGTTCCGCCGCACTGAAGATGAAAAACTGACCTGAGTAAGTATCATCCGTAAGAACACAGAAAAGGTAGTCTACCTTGTGAGCTCTCTTTATCTCATTGACCCTTGTAATGAGCCTTGTATAGCATATTTCAGCAAAAATCTTCTGATCTTCCGGTGACATTGCTTCGATATCCTCTTTTGTAGCATATTTAAGCTGAAGTCCAGGATACTTTTCAGAAAGAATCCTACTGTTTTCCGCGGTTTTCGTGCCGGTATAGTCGATAAGATCATATTCTATGCCGTCAAGGTTTTCATAGTTGTCACACCAATACTGAAGAAGCCAATGTTCTGATGTGAACTCAGCTAAAGACAGCTTGACTTCTTCTGCGATTTGAGATGAAATCGTCTCAATTTCTTCCTGTACGCCTTCTCTTGATCTCTGATACTGGGTTATATATGCCAAAATACCGGTAGCAATAATGCCTACAGCAAAAAGAATTGTGACCTGAAGGATTATCCCTATTCTCTTTTTCTTTTTCTTTTCTTCCATGTACTAAGTTATTCTTTTTCTTCTTTGCAACATTCTTCCTCTTCTTCGCAGCATTTCTCATCTTCAGAATTATCGATGGTGAGAATGTCTGCAAATCCTGTCACATCGAAGATATCCATGATCTCCTGATTTACATGAAGGACCTTCATTGTGCCTCCGCATCCGTTCATTATTTTCTGAACAGCAAGGAGAACTCTAAGACCTGCAGAAGAAACATAGCTTAAGTTCTCAAAGTCGAGAATCAGCTCTTCCTTACCTTCAATGGATTCTTTGATAGAGTCTTCCAAGTCCGGAGAAGTAACAGTGTCAAGTTTTCCCTCAAGACAAATACAAAGTGTCTTTTCTGCTTCGTTTTTAGTTATATTAAGCATGGTATAGACCTCCCTTTTTATTACGCTATATGACATTTTAGTTTATCATATTAATAGTTTGCACTCAATTGTACTTTTCTTAAAATCCTGCACTTAGCAATTTATATGTAAGCTTTCCGGACATTTGGAGTATAATGGAGGAAAAAGTTTTAGGTATGCAAACTATGAAAACTGTCAAATGTAAAAACTGCGGGGCAAGTTTCGATGAGAACCTCGAAAAGTGTCCCTACTGCGGAACCATGAATAAGAAGGGAGCCTACAGAAGCTTCAGGCTGAAAATAGCCTCCATGATAGACTCCATGCTGGGCCTTAAGGACGATATTCATAACTCCGTAAGTAAAATAATCTGGAACTCTCTTTTTAGAGCGATCATCATAATCGCACTGACTGTAGGGCTTGCTTTTGTCTGCTCCCGCTTTACCAAGGTCAACTACTACAGCGATAAGGAATACGATCAGGAAGCTTACGAGGAGATAGTCTGGCTGGACGAACACCTGGATGAGATGAACAGAGCCTATGAGAATGGCGATTTTGATACCATTGGTAAGCGGTATGTAGAAAATTCTCATGCCGTTTTAAACTGGC
>CAZALQ010000298.1:0-2154 GCA_964485605.1 uncultured Oscillospiraceae bacterium | reverse complement strand
TAGATGAAATCGTTGAAATCTCAACGGTTTCGGTATTGACAAATAGAGAGGTTTATATGGTTATAGCAGAAGTAAGGGATCTTGTTAAACGTTACCCTTCATTTGAACTGAAAAATGCATCCTTTAGCCTTGAGAGCGGAAGGATAATAGGGTTCATAGGAAGAAACGGAGCAGGAAAGACCACAACGATCAAATCCATGCTGAACATGATACGTCCGGACAGCGGGGATGTCAGATATTTCGGGATGCCTTTTATGAGCAATGAAGCGGAAATAAAGAAACGCATAGGCTACTCCACGGGAACTGTCAGCTGGTATCCAAGGAAAAAAATACGTGATATCGTCGATATCGTAAAGAGCTTCTATGACACGTGGGATGAAGATGCATACAGGAAATATCTTGATCTTTTCGCAATAGATGAAATGAAAACGCCTCTTGAATTATCAGAGGGGATGAAAGTGAAAGTAAATCTGATGCTGGCGCTTGCCCATAGATCGGATGTGCTTATCCTTGATGAACCTACCAGCGGCCTTGATCCCTTTTCCAGAAATGAACTTTTGGAGATATTTACAGAACTAAAAAGTACAGGAGTTACTGTGTTCTTTTCAACTCACATCATTTCCGATATCGAGAAATGCGCAGACGACATCATATATATCTCAAAGGGGCATATCGCTGCAGCAATGCCAAAAGCAGAGTTCATCAGGAAGTATTCGGTAACGGGAGAGAGTCTTGAAGACACCATGCTAAGACTTGAAGGAGGTGCAGTTCATGGGTAATATACTTCTAAAGGAAATGCGCCTCAGCGCATCGATCCTATCATACTTATTTATTCTTTTTGGCTTTATGTTTCTGATTCCAGGATATCCTATCCTCTGCGGAGCATTCTTTGTATCACTGGGACTTTTTCAAAGCTTTCAGTCAGCAAGGGAAGCAAACGATATAGTATTTTCAGTGCTGCTTCCTATTGCAAAAAAGGATATTGTAAAGGGGAAGTACTTGTTTGTATGCATGATAGAAGGGTGTTCATTCCTTCTTATGGCGCTGTCTGTTTGTCTTCGCATGACCGTATTCCTTCGGTCTGCAGTATACAAAAGCAATGCCTTGATGAATGGCAATCTGTTTGCCTTAAGCATGGCTTTGGTCATCTTCGGTCTTTTCAACTGGATCTTTGTAGGAGGATTTTTCAAAACGGCATATAAGTTTGCAAAGCCCTTCGTGACCTTTATTATTACCTGCTTTTTTGTTATATTTGTAGCAGAAGCGCTGCATCATATTCCTGGTCTTGCATGGCTCAATGCCTTTGGTACAGACTACATAGACCGGCAGGTAATATTGCTTGTAGCAGGCATTCTTCTATTTTTACTAATGACTTTACTGTCATGCCGCAAAGCATGCATAGATTTTGAACGTATAGATTTATAGGGGGAAGTTAGATGCTGAAAGATAATCTTGTCATGCTGCGAAATCTTCATGGTTATTCCCAGGAAGCGATCGCAGAAAAAATAGGTATTTCAAGGCAGGCTTATGCAAAATGGGAGACGGGTGCAACCGTTCCTGATATTGAAAAATGCAGTCTTCTTGCAGAAGTATACGGAACTACTATCGACAACCTGGTAAGGACAGAACCCGTAGAAGGAATGGGTATGATCCCGCCTGCTCCAAAAGGCAAAAATATATGGGGCTCTGTGGCAGTAAATGACAGAGGCCAGATCGTCATTCCAAAAGGTGCAAGAGACCTCTTCGGGCTTACAGGAGGTCAACGTTTGATAGTTCTAAGTGATGAAAACGGGATCGCACTTATCCCTGATGAAGCTTTCATGGAGAGCATGAAAAAGGTCATGGAACATATGAATAGAGAGTGATCATCGCATTAGGAATGCCTCTTAAGCCTTTGCCGGCTTGGAGGCATTTTTTTGATGGGATCTTTTTTGAATTTTCTATCCCCTATAGGGCTTACGCATTTTTATGGTTAATGTTAGAATATCCGGGTGTCAATATGAAGGGACAATAGATTTGATCAAAATAAGGGAAGACAATTTAATACTTTCATATAGCTCAGGCCGGATCGGAACTTTTGATTCAGTCATAACTGAGGATGTTTCCTTTAAAATAGCTCAGGGAAAAAGCCTTGCACTCATAGGGGAGACAGGA
>CAZALQ010000297.1:0-2170 GCA_964485605.1 uncultured Oscillospiraceae bacterium | reverse complement strand
GTATCTCCTCTCAATTGATCAGTATGTATCGTTTATCAAGAATTCTATTGGCTTTTTAAAGCCGTCTATGTACTGTGTGACATATATCTCCATGTTGTGAGATCCATCCTGAAGATGTCCGTCGGGAATTGGAATTCTAACCACATTGACTATGGTGAACATCTTCTCGGATTTTGGCTTTTTGGATAATTCCTGTCCGTCAACAAGAACCCTTACGCTTATAATGCCGCTCCTGTTTATTCTTTCAGGCTGCTCAACAAAGCACTCCCTGATCCTGTTCCTTAAATGAGATGTATGTATAATTTCAGTAATAAAGCCATCTTCAACGAGCAAAGCTCCATGGGTCTTGCTCGCCTTTTGCATCCAGCAAAGAGATGCGGATGCAGGCATCTGAGAATAGGTTCTTACCCTTATTTCGCCGTTGGAAGCTTCATATCTAAGGTCAACCCTTACCTCTTCTAAATAGTCACCCTTTTCCTCAAATCCCGTATACTCCGTAAAATGAGCTGCATAGTCATCCCAAAAACTCATGGAAGGAATGGTATATGATCCTTGCTCTATTCTCTCCATAGGAATATCTGCTTCATATATCATGCGTTCCTTGGTTTTCTCCCAAACGGAGTACTTTGCATCTATAAGATTTTCTGTTTCAGAGAATGTAATGACTCCTGTAAGATTCCTTTCGTCAAGCACAGGATATACTTCACATTCAGGGACCCTGTGTCCAAAGCTGGGTCCGTCATTTGATTGAGCGGGATATATATATGCGGCGAGGAAAAATGCGAATACCAAAACACCGGCCAGAAGGCGTACCACCTTTGGTCTGTGTCTTTGATGCTGTTTTACTCCTACATAGGGAGCAAAGGCATACCAGGCCTGTTTTATTTCTTCATCGTTTTCGGAATTAAACAATACAAAACCCCGCGATTCATATAAGTCGTTCATAGATTATATCACAGTTTTTTGCTTTAACCTATATACAATGCAATATATATTTTTCTTTTTTCTAAGATGACAATAGAAAAGACTGTGATATAATACTTCGAAGTAAATATATTTCATTAAGAGGAGAAATAAAATGTTTCAAATCCCCGACAATGTCAGCAAACACACTAATGTATATGATGTCTTAAAAGAACGTGGATTTATAGAGCAAACCACCGATGACGAAGGTATCAGAGAGCTTCTTGGAAAAGAAAAAGTAAAATTCTATATAGGTTTTGATGCAACCGCAGACTGTCTTCATGTAGGTCATTTCATGCAGGTCATCATTATGATGTATATGCAAAAATACGGCCATACTCCCGTTGTACTCATAGGCGGCGGTACCACCATGATCGGAGACCCATCAGGAAGGACCGATGCAAGACAGATGATGACCACAGAGCAGATCGATAAGAACTGCGAAAACTTCAAGCATCTCTTTGATCGCTTCCTCGTATTTGATGATGAATGGAAGCATGTAAAATCGGAAGGCGTTCTTGAAAAAGGCGGACAAAACAAAGAGCCTGAAATGGGCAAAGCTATATGCGTAAACAACGCTGACTGGCTCAGAAACGTCAATTATCTCGAATTCATGAGAGATATAGGCTCAAAATTCTCAGTTAACGACATGCTCAGAGCTGAATGCTTTAAGCAGAGAATGGAAAAGGGTCTTTCCTTCCTTGAATTTAACTACATGCTCCTTCAGGCATATGATTTCTACTGCCTCGCAAGGGACATTAACTGCAAAATAGAATTTGGCGGAAACGACCAGTGGTCCAACATACTTGCAGGAAGAGACCTTGCAAGAAGGATCTTGGGAAAAGATGATTACTACGGTATGACCTTTGCCCTTCTTACTAAATCAGACGGAACAAAGATGGGCAAGAGCCAGGCAGGAGCTCTTTGGCTTGATGCAAAAAAATGCAGCCCCTATGATTTCTATCAGTACTGGAGAAACGTAGAAGATGCAGATGTAGAGAAGTGTCTCAGGATGCTTACATTCCTCCCATTGGAAGAAATAGCAGAGCTTACTGCTCATAAAGATGAGAGAATCAATCATGCAAAAGAAGTTCTCGCCTACGAAGTCACAAGACTTGTTCACGGCGATGAAGAGGCCGCAAAAGCCCAGGAAGCTGCAAGAGCTGCATTCTCCGGAGGCAACTCCGATAATATGCCAAGCTTGAAG
>CAZALQ010000296.1:0-2177 GCA_964485605.1 uncultured Oscillospiraceae bacterium | reverse complement strand
ATATTTGCTGCGCTCTTCCAATACTTATTTTTTTAAGTGTTTTTGTTGAAAGAGGCCTGCCTTGTCGGTATAATATAAATATAAATAACATCGGAGGCCTGAAATGGAAAACAAAAGATGGCTTTATGCGGTAATAGGCGTGATCATACTGCTTTTTGCCGGAATAGTTTACGCATGGAGCGTTATCTCCAGTCCCATCGCCGCTGAATTCAGCGGATGGACCAAAGCCGCCCTCTCCCTGACATTCACCATAGTAATGATATTCTTCTGCATCGGCTGCGTTGCAGGCGGCGCATTCGCTTCAAAGATCCCGGCAAGGATCTATGTATGGGTGTCCGCAGTTCTGTTCCTGATAGGATTCCTCATTTCCGCCAACATAAAGAACATCACCATGCTTTACATAGGCTTCGGCGTCATCTGCGGATTTGCGTCCGGTCTTTCATATAACGCCGTGATGGGCACGGTGGGTAAATGGTTCCCGGACAAGCAAGGCCTTATCTCCGGCATACTGCTCATGGGATTCGGAATATCCAGCTTTATCATCGGCAAGCTTTTCCAGGCCTTCACACCGGACACCATCGGCGCCTGGAGAACGTCATTCACAGTTTTAGGCATCGTGATCGCAGCAGTAATGGCCGTATGCGGATTATTCATCAGAAAGCCGGGCCCGGACATTGACATAAAGCCTGCTGCAAACGGCAAAAAACGCAGAGAAAACCCTGCAGCCATAGAGGCAAATGCAGGTCTGATGCTGAAACAGCCTTCTTTCTGGCTCTATATGCTCTGGGCGATCTTTCTCACAGCCGCGGGCCTTGCGATCACCTCACAGGCAAGCGGCATCGCAAGAGAAGTTTCCACCGGCATCAATCCCGGCACGGTTGCCACAGTTGTCGGCCTTATCTCCATTGCAAACGGCGTTTCCCGAGTGATCCTCGGCGGAATGTATGATAAGATCGGCAGAAGCGCCGTTATGCAGATAGTAAACGCCCTGTTCATTATCTCCGCTCTTATCCTCTTTGTAGCTCTGGCAAAGGGAAGCTTTGTACTGCTCGTGCTGGGCTTCGTCCTGGGCGGTGCCGCTTACGGCGGAGTAACACCCACTAATTCGGCATTTGTAAGCTCATATTATGGCATGAGGAACTATCCTCTCAATTTCTCCATCATAAACTGCAATCTGCTCATCGCCTCATTCGGCAGCACTGTGGCAGGAGCGCTTTATGACGCCACCGGCTCCTTCCGGAGCACATTCGTTATGATCCTCGTCTGCGCTGTGGTCGGTATCGCAATATGCGTAGGCATAGACATCTGCGACAAGGCCATCATCAGGAAAAAGGCGGCAGAAAAAGAACAGTAAAACAACTGATAAAAACAACAGGAGACAGTCTTTCAGACTGTCTCCTGTTGTTTTGTTATTCTGCTCTTTCGGCTTCGGGTTCCGGTTTGCGACGTCTCCTGTAAAGTTTGCTCAATCCGCCGGGTGACATCAGATCGGGAATGAAATTTACTCCCGTTATTATTTTGGCCACCCATACGAAGAAGATCACAACGAGTATCGGGATCACGCATGATGTCACTATCATAACAGCAAGCGTCTCCACGAAGCGGTTTAGGGTATTTGCAGCCTTCTCGGTAAGACTTGAGGCTGTCTCGGATATTCCGTTCAGGATGGACTGGACGAGACCGCTGTTATCTCCCGCATCAGTCAGTTCTATAGTATCGTCGGCGATCTGCTCCGCAGTGTTGATGGTATTGTTTATCGAATCATCAAAGGTGGTGTAGATCATGTCCGAGACTCTTATGCTGGCCGGAATAATGAGGAAAATGGCGAGTCCGAACACGGCAAACTTCACCGAAAGCCTCCGCCAGAGCGCGTTTTCACTGAACAGGGATATTCCCATGAAAACACATGCCAGTGGCAGCAGGATCTTAAAGGTGGGAAGGCCTATAATCGTTCTGCGATCGGTGTTGCAGTGTCTCCTGGAATGGCTGAGATGCCCGCTGAGGCCACAGTGGAGGCGGCTGTGAGCTTCATCACCATGTCCACCTTATCATCGATGGAGTCGATCGTGTGGCTGTGGGTCTCTATCTTCATAGCCCAGTCGCCCAGATAGAGCAGGGATATCACTGCCGCCAGAAGCAGCAGCACGCATATGAAAACCTTTTTCAAAACTGCATTT
>CAZALQ010000295.1:0-2192 GCA_964485605.1 uncultured Oscillospiraceae bacterium | reverse complement strand
CATCCTCAGGGAACAGATATCTATACAGCCATTTTTGCTGTAGACAGTATCAAAACTCTTGGTAAGTACTATGATGCTTTCAAGGAGCTGAATAGTCAGAGAAAAGAAGAAAACAGATATAAAGTGGCAGCCATATTCAGTTTTGGTGCAAATGAGGATATGGATGGTGTTGGAGACGAGCATTCAGCAGAACTGTTGACCCGCTGTATGAATGACTACTATGATATGTTCGGAACACAATATACCATAGAAACATTTGATTCATACCGCAAAGACATAGTTAAGAGGATGAAGCAAAAGAACCTTCCTCAGGTTGATATTCTACTTGTAGTAAATATGATGCTGACAGGATTTGATGCCAAACCGCTTAACACACTGTATCTGGATAAGAATCTTGTTTGGCACACTTTGGTTCAGGCATACAGCAGAACAAACAGAGTTGATAAATTGACCAAGCAATTTGGTCAGATCATAAGCTACAGAAATATAAAGAAATGGCAGGATGATGCGCTTCGACTTTTCTCAGGGGATGGAGATCCAAACGAGTATCTGCTGAGCAGCTACGAATACTATGTACAAAAGTGGCGTGACCAGGTTCCTGTCCTCAGAAAGGTAGTTCCGACAGTTGACGATGCAGGGCAACTCCAGAACGAGGATGAAATCCGCATGTTTATCATTGCCTTCAGGACTATGGTCGGTCTTCTTGCTACAATGAAAACATTCAGCAAATTTGACTGGGCGGATCTTGCTGTTGTAATGGATGAGGATGAATATGAAGGGTATAAGAGTTGGTATATGTATTATAGAGACCAGCAGAAACTAATTAACCCTATAGTTCCGGTCCCTGTAGATGTCGATTTTGATGTAGAACTGGTAAGAACCGACAGAATTAATGTTGTGTATATCCTTAATTTGCTGAAGAATACCAGAACAGGAACAATACTTACTCCTGAACAGGTGCAGGCCAATGTTGATCTTGTTTTGAGAGAGCTTGAAAGATCTGATAATGAATCTCTCAGAGCGAAGAAAGGCATTATGAGAGAGTTCATAGAGACTGTATTCTATGATCTTGATGAGAATGCGGATATACAGAAAGCATACGAAGACTTTGAAGCAAGAAAACTTGATGAAGCCATTGTTACGTATTCTATAGATGCAGACCTGAAGCCAAATGTTGTAAGAGAACTGTTCTCTGATTATTCGTTCAGCGGTGCCATCAGTGAAGAAAAAATAAGAACCAAACTGGCTGATTATAACTTTGGACTATTGAAGATGACAAAGATGACAGGTGATGTCAAAGATTTCATTCTGAATACTTATAATAAATTCAAAGCTGAAGAGGAGTAAATTATGGCTATTGATGTTGTAAAATCCAATAAACAGGCAGCAGAACTGTCTTCACAATTATGGGAGATCTCAAATACTCTCAGAGGAGGAATGGACAGCTCAGAATTTAAAAATTACATTTTAGGAACGATTTTCTATAGATTTCTTTCTGAAAGAACGGAAAACTATATGAATGAGATTCTGAAGAATGATCATATTAGCTATAAAGAAGCTTATGCTGATCCGGAATATAAGCCTGTAGTAGAAAAATGGTCTATTGATGGTTTAGGTTATATTATCAAACCGGGGAATCTCTTTAGAGAACTCTATAGAAAAATAGTAAAGCCTGAAGGAGATAAGGACAGGTTTTCTATCGAAGATTATGAAAGAGCCATAAATGAATTAACAGGTTCGACCCTTGGCCATGAGTCTGAAGCAGCGTTCTCCGGACTATTTGACGATATGAGGCTTCAGGATAGCAGGTTAGGCGATAGCGTATCTGATAGAAGCGATAAAATAGGTAAAGTCATATCAAGAATTGCGGAAATAGATATGGATCTTGAGAATCATCAGTTTGATGTTCTCGGAACAGCATATATGATACTTATCGGTCTTTTCCAATCTGATGCCGGAAAGAAAGGCGGTGAGTTCTTCACTCCTGTAGGACCTTCTACGCTGTGTGCTACGCTTGCAACTGTAGGACTTGAAGAAGCAAAGAACGTGGGTGACTGCACCTGCGGTTCTGCTTCTATGCTTCTCAATGTCCGTGATCACCTTACAAAAGGCAGAGTAGGGCATTTCTATGGACAAGAAAACAATCCCACAACATACAATCTGGCTAGTATGAATATGCTTATGCATGGAGT
>CAZALQ010000294.1:0-2204 GCA_964485605.1 uncultured Oscillospiraceae bacterium | reverse complement strand
TTACAAGGAGAAGTAAATGATGGAATACACAATCACAAAAGATAATTTCAAAGAGATCGTACTGGATTCTGCAAAGCCGGTTTTAGTTGATTTTTGGGCAACATGGTGCGGCCCCTGTAAAATGCAGGCTCCTGTTCTTGAGGAACTGGCATCTGAGAGAGATGACTTTGTCGTAGGCAAAGTTAATGTTGATGATGAGGGAGAGCTTGCCAATACATTCCAGATCGACAGCATTCCTACGCTTATCCTTTTTGTTGACGGAAAAGCTGTAAGAGCTGCAGTCGGATACAGAACCAAAGAGCAGCTCGAGGAGATGCTGAAACTGTAATAAAGGATATCACTTATTGATAAGGCAAAGTGCCGCCTTTGGCGGCATTTTGCCTTAGGAACGGATTTTTATGAGTTTAAGAGAACTGCTTACGGCAAGGGATGTAACCGTCGGCCGTCCGTGGAAGAGGCTCCTTGAGCTTGCTCTTCCGCTTTTTATAGGGAACCTTGCTCAGGCTCTTTACAATACGGTAGATACGGTAGTTGTAGGTAAATACATAGGAGATGATGCGCTGTCAGCAGTAGGTGCTGCAGCACCTCTTGTAAATTTCATATTTATATTCTTTATAGGAATTGCAACAGGTGCAGGGATATTGGTATCTCAGCGATTCGGAGCAAAGGATAAAGAGGGTCTTTCCCTTGTCATAGGGAATACGCTTATGCTTACTGTAATAGTCAGCATTCTTACAACAGCTCTTGGCCTTTTCCTGACCCTTTGTCCCATCTTCGGCGGAAAAGATCTGCTGCAGGTAATGAATACACCCAAAGGGAATATATATACTTGGTGCAGACAGTACATGATGGTCATATTCGCCGGCGTTACGGCAACTATCTTTTACAATATGTTTGCAGGATGCTTAAGGGCTATGGGAGACAGCGTCTCCGCTCTTATATTCCTTCTGGTGGCATGTTTCCTTAATATATTTCTCGATATTTTCTTTGTTGCAAGACTTGGGCTTGGAGTTTTCGGAGTGGCTCTTGCAACGGTGATCGCGCAGTTTATATCGGCAGCAGCCTGCGGTATAAAGCTGTTCAGCATGAAAGAATATTTTGAAGTTACGGCTAAGGAGCTTCATTTACAAAAAGGTATAATCAAAAGAATACTCGAACTTGGTATTCCCAGCGGAATAGGGCAGGGGATTTTTTCATTGTCATGGTTTATGGTTCAGTCCTTGACAAACAGCATGGGCGCAGCTGTTATGGCCTGCAGTGTCGTCATTGCAAGAGTCGATGGATTTGTAATGCTTCCATATATGTCTCTTGGCAATGCCATGACAACATTTATTGGGCAAAACTACGGCGGTAAGAAGCTCGAAAGAATGGAGACAGGCGCAAAGCAGGGCATTATTATTGCATGGATAACCTCTATTACCCTTACGTCTCTTCTTTTGCTCCTTGGACGACACATCGCTGGATGGTTTACAGGAACAGAAGCTATTATAGAAATGGCTGCATACAGCATGAGGATAATATCCGTAGGATATCTCATCATGGGTATGAACCAGACACTCTTTGGGTATTTAAGGGGAATCGGATCAACGGTCAATACTATGGTAATAAGCATAGTCACGCAGGTATTTGTAAGAGTTCCGCTTGCATACCTTCTTGCTCATCTGACAGCAAGTCCTGATTATCCGAAAGGACACTTTAAATCCCTTTACATATCAATGGTATGCGCATGGCTGACAGGATCTGTACTTGGAATCATATTCTTCATAACCAAGAAGAGAAAGCTTAGAGAAAATGCCGATGACAGTTGGCAGAAGGAATATACAGAATAGGATTTATGATATATCTGTGGTTTGAAGAGCTGCAGATATATCTTTTTTTGTCAAAAAATGATATATTAAAGTGTCATAGATTTTGATTTTTATTTCTTTAAAGATATATAGGAGATTAAAAAAATGCCTAGAGGAAGAGAGAAAAATATTACCGGACAGGGCAAAGACGTAAGCAAGAGAGGCGAAGACCTCGGTACAGGTCCTGTAGGTAAAAAAGACGGATACAGCGGAAGACCAATGGGCGGAAACAAAACTACTTCCAACCATGTGAGTTCTTCAAGACCATCTACAGAAGAGAAAGGCGAAACCTTTCGAAGAACAAGCCCCGAGCCTGTCAGAAGCTATCAGGGGAATAGCTCGCAGACTAGGAGTGCA
>CAZALQ010000293.1:0-2226 GCA_964485605.1 uncultured Oscillospiraceae bacterium | reverse complement strand
GGGTGGAAAAGCTACATGCATTATTTGGCAAGAAGTGCCAAAGGGAAGTCATCGTTTGGGATTGACCAAGAGGAATAAAGTCATAGAAAAGCGCAACATTGCATTCAGGCCACCAGACATCATCGAACTGGAAATACTGGAAGTCGCAGAAGCGGTGAAGGTGATAGAGACATAATAGCAGCAACCGCCTTAAACCCTTATAAATCAAGGAGTTTCAAGAATGAAGAAAGGACATCGTCCTCAGAGTATAACAGAAAAGTGCTCGAATTAATGAATAGCTGAGATGATTGATGAATTGAAGGCTGGTATTAAAGTTGGTATCATCACTGACGGCAGACCCGAAGGGCAACGGAACAAGCTGGAATCTCTTGGTTTAGATGTAGATGATGTAATCATCATGGACGAGCTTGGAGGTGTTCAATTCCCAAGCCGTGTGATATCGCTTTTCGGATACTCCTTACACGTTGGAGACTAAACCCGGCAGACGTGGTTTATGTGGGTGATAATCCGGAAAAGGATTTTCAGGCCTCTCAGCAGCTAGGAATGGGCAGAATCTGTTTCAATAATCCAGACGGGATATACAAGTCCAGCGTTGAAGATGGAATAACAGAAATAACAGATGTGTTGAAACACGTTTTACGGGAAAGGTAATGATATGTTGGCACTAAAGACAATTTGGTGGATAGCTTCTTTTGTCATCTTTTGGGCAATGATAGGATATCCAGTATCACTGGCGATACTCAATAAGCTGTTCAAGAAGAAGAATAAAAAGGACGAATCATATGAGCCAACCGTGACCATAATGGTGGTTGCACACAATGAAGAGAAGGTTATCGCTGAAAAACTACAGAACCTCATCGACACAGATTATCCTGCGGACAAGCTGGAATTTCTTATTGCATCTGATTTCTCCACAGATAAAACGGATGAAATCGTCGATGAGTTTATAGCGGCACATCCAGAGCGTCGTATTCGCATTCATAAGTCAGTTAATCATTATGGCAAGACTAATGCGCAGAATGAGTCACAGGAACTTTGCGATACAGATATCTTAGTCATGACTGATGCAAATGCTATGTTTGAGTCGAATGCAGTTCGAGAGCTTGTGTCATTTTTTACAGATCCAGACATCGCTTATGTATCTGGCCAGCTCCGGTACATGAATACAGAGGGAAATAATACGGCTAATTCTGAGGGCTTTTACTGGAAGCTTGACTTGATATGCAGAAATATCGAGAGCAAGTTTCAGACTATTACTGCTGGAAATGGCGCGATTTATGCTGTAAGAAACAAGGATTATAAGAAAATACCCCCGATAGAATGCCATGATTCCAGTTTCCCTATCATATATGCCTTAGAGAAAAAGAGAGCAATATACAATCCTGAAGCAATAGCATATGAGAAAGCTGGAGAAGAAAATGAGGATGAATTTCAGAGAAAGGTTCGTATGAACCGCATCATCTTAAGGGGCATATGCCCGGATATTAAGGTCTTCAATGTGTTTGCATATCATTGGTTTTCATATTTTTACTTCGGACATAGAACATGCCGTTATTTGCTTTGGTTGATGCATCTATTGATACTCTTTGTAAATGTGCCGCTTGCACTTGGTGGTGGATGGTTTTGGAAGGCGACGCTTGCGTTGCAATTATTATTCTATCTGATTGCCTTGATCGGGTGGATCACTAAAAGCGGAAACAAGATAGTCAAAATAGTAAGCTATTATTGCATGACAGTCATAGCTCAATGGAAAGGCGTAATTAACATGTTGACAGGAAAATCTAAACCTGTCTGGGAAAAAGCTGAAAGCACTAGATAGTGTGGTGATATCGTATGAGTATTCAAGCATTCGTTGCGACAATGAACCAAACAGAGTATTCGCTCCCGTCAAAAATGAGCTTACTCAATCTCGCTAAGGCTCGCTGGTTTGACGGATACGAGTGTGGGTACGAAATAGAGAACGCTCAGATCTGGTATGGTTCTGTCAAGTATCAATATCCTCGATTGTTGTCGACACGCAAAAAAAGAGGCCCCGCCGTCGCAACGATCATCATTCTGACCGTCCCGACAGCGGGGCAAAAAACATGCTCCGCAGAATCCCGCGAAGCCTCACTCCTGAATGTTTCCTATGAAGTTGTAGATGATTTTGATTTCCTGCTTCTTCACGCCATCGACCTTCTGCGCCTGCCCGACTTCAACCCGCTCGATCAGGGTAGCGACGATCTC
>CAZALQ010000292.1:0-2242 GCA_964485605.1 uncultured Oscillospiraceae bacterium | reverse complement strand
TATTGAAAGAGAGCCTATAAAGGCAATCGACAGTTCATATCTCAAAAGTATGCTGAAGGGCAAGGTTGAAACATCCGGATGCATTGCGCACATTCGGAACGCGACAATCGGAGAAGTAAACGAGAATAATACTCACCCGTTTTCTATGTGCGATGATTTCGGAAGACGGTGGGTATTAGCGCATAACGGAACTATATTCGATTCAGAGGTGCTTGCGCCGTACCAGTATATACAGATCGGTACAACCGACAGTGAGCGTATACTGCTGTATATTGTTGATCGAATAAACAAGGGTTATCGGAATGGTTGCCACGAATTAAACAAAGACGAGAGGATTCATACTGTTGAAGAAGCTATCAAAGCAATTGTACCCGGAAATAAGGTGAATCTTATGATTTATGACGGCGAGTTATTCTATGTACATAAAAACGAACCGGGAACGCTGTATGAAAAAGACTGCGAAGGTGGTGTTATGTTTGCCACCGTACCCCTTGAACCGATCGGGTGGCATGAATTTGCGCAAAATCAGCTTATGGTCTACCGCGATGGCGAGCTTGTTTGCGCCGGAGAGAAGCACGACAATACCTATATTCACAATGAAGAGCAAATGAAATTGCTGTATTTTGCGTATTCCGGACTGTGAGAAAAAGTGCTTAATATCAAGATGGAGGCTCTATTGGAGGAGTTGTACAGATGGCAGAATCGAGAAGAATTACCTATTACCTGGGATTGGCAGACAAACTTGAATCAGAACAAAATCTGTCCGATGAGGAGCTTTCTTCTGTTCTTTTGTGCGATGATTCTGACTTCGACCGTTATCTGACGGAGAAGGCAAGAGCCGTTCGGGAGCGAATTTACAGCAAGGATGTATACCTTCGCGGATTGATAGAGTTTACAAACTACTGTAAAAATAATTGCTATTACTGCGGAATCAGAGCTGAAAATAAGAATGCAGAAAGGTATCGGCTAAGTGATGAAGAAATCATTTCATGTAGTGATAAAGGATATGAACTTGGATTCCGTACTTTTGTGCTCCAAGGCGGCGAAGATCCGTTTTATACGGATGAGCGGATTGTTGCCATCATCCGCAAAATAAAAGAGCGGCATCCTGATGCGGCAATTACTCTGTCAATTGGTGAAAAAGAAAAAGAAAGCTATCAAAGATATTTTGATGCCGGAGCAGACAGGTATCTGCTAAGACATGAAACTGCCGACAAAGGACATTATGAGATGCTCCATCCGGCAAATATGTCATACAAGCATAGAATGCAATGCCTTTGTAATTTGCGCGAAATCGGTTTTCAGGTTGGATGCGGTATGATGGTAGGCTCACCTTGTCAAAAGACTGAACACTTGATAAAAGACCTGCGTTTTTTGCAAGAGTTTAAGCCTGAGATGGTTGGAATCGGTCCTTTTATTCCCCATCATGACACGGAATATGCACACTATCAGCCGGGTAGCGCAGAAATGACGCTTCGTTTGTTATCTGTTATTCGTCTGCTTTTGCCGGAGGTATTGCTTCCTGCTACAACTGCACTTGGGACAATTGATTCTTTAGGACGTGAAAAAGGAATATCCGCCGGCGCAAATGTTGTTATGCCGAATCTTTCGCCGGTAAGCGTGCGAGGAAAATATTTGCTGTATGACAACAAAATTTGTACGGGAGACGAGGCGGCGGAGTGTATTCGCTGCATGAGATTGAGGGTGTCCCGTACAGGTTATCAAGTGGTAGAGAGCCGAGGAGATCATATCAGATACAGAAAGGAAGCTGAAAATGGCTAAGAAGGAAAATGCTTATAAGGAATACGGGATTGCTACACAGGCAATCCATACCGGTACAGATTACGATGAAGGAACCGGTGCAGTGAGGCGTCCACTGCATATGGCCAACAGCTATAGATTGCCGGATGATCTTTCGCAAGTCAATTATTCTTCAACAGACTTACTGATGTATTCCAGAAACGGAAATCCGAATCAACACTGGCTTGAAGAAAAAATAGCAGCTCTTCATGAGGCAGATGATGCCATTGTGCTTGGCAGTGGCGTCGCTGCTCTCCATGCACTCTTCTGGACGCTCCTTAAGACAGGTGACAGAGTGATTTACCCGAATGTCAGTTATATGGCTGTATATCGTATGTTTCACGAGCTTTTTAATCACAAATTCGGTGTTAAAACAGTTATGGTAGATATGACTGATCTTGATGCCGTAAAGAAAGCAATTACACCAGGCACCAGACTTGTG
>CAZALQ010000291.1:0-2254 GCA_964485605.1 uncultured Oscillospiraceae bacterium | reverse complement strand
GCTGCCTGTACGAGTTCGGACTGATCTTCATCAAGTACATCTTCATCTTCTGCAGTTTCGATAATAGAGCTGAGCTCTTCAATAGCTTCGTCTATAGCATCCTCTTCATCAGAATCTTCATCTTCATTTCTAATATTTGATGTAATGAGATTTATGATCCATACCGTCAACTTAATAAGGGGCATGAGAATAATCTCAAGGAATCTTATAGGGTAGGAGAAAGCAAGTGCCAGGCTGTTTGGTTTCTTCTTTGCGATAATTTTGGGTATTGTCTCACCGAAAATTATTACAAGTATAGTTACAACCAGTGTGGCAAGCCATGCATATTTGTCATTACCGAAGATCTCAATGATCATTACTGATGCAATAGATGATGCAGCAATGTTTACCAGATTGTTTCCAATCAATATTGCGCCGAGGGCGTCATCAAATTTATTTGTAATAAGGTATGCCTTTTGGGCCTTCTTGTTTCCTTCATCTTTTAGGTTTTCAATTCTTAATACATTGCACGAACTGAAACTCATTTCTGATGATGAGAAGAATGCAGAGAGAAGTATGCAGATAAACAAACCGAAGGAAAGAATAGCAATAATCATTACTCTTCACCTCCCTGTGGTTCATCTTCATCCCAAATCTCTCCGACGAGCTCTTCCAGGATGTCTTCCATTGAAACAAGTCCGACAACTTTATTGTTTTTGTTTTTAACAATTGCCAGAGTGTACTTATGTTCAGACATAAGCTCTAATATGTCATTTATATTGTAATCTTTACGGAAAATCAGAGGCTTACTGAGCATGGATCTGACATCAACTTTTTCTTTGTTTTTAATGTATTCAGTCATGAACTTTCGGATTTGAAGTATTCCTATGATATTATCGAAATCATTTTCATAAACCGGGAGTCTGCTATGGCTGGTTTCCTTTATTAATGCAAGGATATCCTCTGGGTCATTATTTACATCAATAGCAATTATCTTATCCCTGGGAGTATAGATACCGTAAAGAGTTTGATCGCCGAATTCTATGGCAGACTGAATCAAGTCGGATTCATCTTCCTCAAGAGTTCCTTCTTCTTCCATATCATCGATTATGTCGTGGAGCTCTTCTTCTGTAACGCTGATTTCAGGTTCGCTTTTTGTGATTTTGGAAGCTAAATTTCCTATGGCGGCAAGAAGGGAAGATATGGGGCTCAATATCTTCATAAGCAAGATAAGCAGCCTGGCGTGAGTAAGTGAATACTTAATAGGCATCTTTTTTGCTATGCTTTTTGGAAGCATTTCTCCAAAGAAAAAGACTGCAATTGTTGTAACAAAAGTACTCAGTGTAACCCAAGAGATGCCGAACATTCTCGTAACGGCTATTGTTACAATTGATGCAGCTGAAATATGAACTATATTTGTACAGATAAGAATAGTGGTTATTGCCCGATCAAAGTTTTCGAGGGCAAAGAGAGCATCATCAGCGCGATAATCTCCGCGATCTGATGCTATTTTAAGTTTGTTTTTTGATACACTGGCAATAGCTGTTTCTGTAACTGCAAGCCATGATGCCATATAGATGAGCAGGGCGACTGCAAGAAAATACAATCGGGGGTCGGGGTCTGTCATACTAAATAAAATAACTCCTTTGTGTTATATAAAAAAATAAGGCTGAAGCAATCTTCAGCCCGGCTATAAAATTTTTTAAATTAAGCTCTGTTCACTTTACCTGATTTAAGGCAATGTGTGCAAACGTTCATGCGTGAAACTGTACCGTTCTCGGAAACTCTTACGGACTGAATATTTGCATTCCACTTTCTTCTAGTACGTCTTACAGAGTGGGATACATTGTTTCCGGATACTTGTCCTTTACCGCAAATCTCGCACTTTCTTGACATTGATCTGCACCTCCTGTATAAAGCCTGAAAAGACTTGAAATTTCATGGTTAACGCGATAAAACATGCGAATTTCTAACTTCGTGACTTTCGAATTATAGCACAGCAATATTTATTGTGCAAGAACTTTATGGTAAAATATTTTCAATTAATTAATATGTATATATAAAAGTTTGCAGATTATATTTTTAGAGCAATGTTACATCAAGAAGTAAACGATTTCGGCGTAATCACGATCGACAATACATTTTTAAATCAGTTAATACGAGACAGTCTTAAACCTTTTGAAGGTAAAGTGTGGAGAGCTAACTATAAAGGCAAGGGGCAAGACTTTTTAATTAAACTTGGTAATTACGATGCTTTATCTGAATTGACCGTAAA
>CAZALQ010000290.1:0-2265 GCA_964485605.1 uncultured Oscillospiraceae bacterium | reverse complement strand
TGATAAAAAGACTCAATATGATATTTGAGATATCAGACCTGAGTGTTGCAGTGCTTATGAGGGCATCATGTATGCAGTGGAAAGACTTTGAAGATGCTGTTCAGTATTCAACTGCAACATATATGGGAGCAGATTATATTATTTCAAGAAACACAACCGATTTTATGGAAAAAGAGGTTCCTGCGGTCACGCCGATAGAGTTCCTTAATGAGCTTATGCTTTAACAAAGAAACAAGCACGAATTCCCCTTCCTAAAGCATGCTAGGGAGGGGATGAAGTGCACTTACAATTGATATGTAAAGAAGCTTTGAGACATGGAGACTCAAAGCTTTTTATTATGAAAATTTGGTTGCGAATCGGTAAAGCAGGAGAATATTTCTAAAGCTAAAATGATAAAATGAAAAAATAAATAGCGATGTGACCTTTTGTCATCTTCAGTTGTTATATATACAGAAAGGCAAATCGATATAGCAAGTGGATAAAGAAACAGTAATAAAACTGTATGATGAATTCTTTCCGGATGTGCAGCGTCTGGCGTTTTCATATGTTAAGAATCAGGAAGATGCCATGGATATCGCCCAGAATGTTTTTCTCAAGCTTGTTTCGTCAAACGCAGACCTATTCCCGGGAAGTGAAAAGTCATGGCTTTTGACTGTGACAGCAAATGAGTGCAAAAACTATCTGAAGAAACACTACATTACAGAAGAACTACCTGAGAGTATGCCGATTGACGAAAAGGATAGAGAAGTTTGGGATCTTCTTGATACTTTGAGCCCAGAGGGCAGAGCAGTCATACAGCTTTACTACTATGACGGATATTCTGTAAATGAGATTGCAAGGATACTACATATCTCACGTTCTGGTGTATCCATGAGACTGTCGAGAGCCAGGAAAAAGCTGAAGAAGGTACTGGAGGACGATTATGAATAGAATAATACATGCATATGATTCCATTGCCCCTGAGAAGGATAAACTAATATCTGGAAGAATGGACTTTATCGAAAAGGTTGAGACTATGCCAACAGAACAAAATGAGCATACCAAATCTCATAAGACTTGGCATATAGCAGCAGCTATTGCTGCGTGTTTGATTATAGGGACCGTGTCAATAGGCGCATTTACGGGTAGGATGAGCATCGCAAATACATCAGGAGATATTTCTGACGTAGAAGAGTTGGGAATAGACCTTCCTGAAATAATAGGAGACTTCAAGCAGGGAAATGTTATGTGTCACAATTGGGTGCGTCAAGGCGATCATGATCCCAAAAGCATTCTTAACCCGATATACAGGAATTATACGGTAAGTTACGAAAAGCCGTTTGATATCATATGGAAGGATATAGGTCCGCTAGCTGACCCATCAGGATTCAATGGGGTCCATGATAAACAGGCCTTGGTTTTAGGGGTGGGGTCGTCAAAGGGTTTCTCTGCAGAGGATTGGGAACGATTTGCCGGATATGACGGTAAAAACAAAAAGTGGATTCCATACGGAGTGAGAGATCTTGAAGGCATAACAGTAAGCTATAAAAATATGGAAGAAATCGAGTACAAAGGCGCAACGATCTGGATATACGATGTGATGACGCACTATAAAGACCAAGAGCCGGAATACTGCTCAGATGCAGGAGCGCACTGGTACGACCCTGAAACTGAGTGTTATTTCCAAATAAGTTTCTCATCTCCAAGTTATCATGAGAACATAGAAGAATCATACGATAAAGATGGCAATTTGTTGCATAAGGCAAATGAATACTGGATAAGGGAATACAGCTATATGAGCAAAGTGGAATTGCTTGGATATATTAAGGAAATTATAGATTTGAATAGATAAAATAATATCTTTGATGATAAAACCTTGAGGAAAATCTCAAGGTTTTTTGATAGCAAATGTAAGTCTTTGGTGAACGCCGCTTGAACAAATGTTCTTTTTGCGGTAGAATTAATTATGGAATTAGAGCATGGGAGTCACTGTGTATTTTGTCTTAATTATTACCTTGTACTGGTTATCAAATATCGCAAAAAGGTGATAAACGACAAAATCTCAGTACGGTTAAAAGAACTATCCGGGCTATTGGAAAACATTACAGTGTATCTGTTAAAGAATGGAATCATGATATAGACCACGTTCATGTTTTATTCACTGCGCATCCTGATACGGATCTGACTAAATTTCTTAATTCGTATAAATCTGCAAGTAGCAGAATAATAAAGAAACAATATCCAGTTATAAAAAAGAGTTTGTGGAAAAGTGCATTTTGGAAAACA
>CAZALQ010000289.1:0-2300 GCA_964485605.1 uncultured Oscillospiraceae bacterium | reverse complement strand
GTTTTTGATCTAATATCCATTGCGCCATCCTCCATTTTGTTCCGAATGATCCACATATTGCTTTTAATGATATTGGATATGGATTTTATGTAAATATAGTAATATTCACCTATTTTATGAACATAACACACATATTCTAATTGACTTTTTCGGTCCAGGTCCCGTCGGCTGCGATCCACTGGTTATTTCCTATACGATAACAATAAAAAGACCCGTCGAATTTCTGTTCACGATTTTCAAATCATGGCTGCATTATTATTGCGAGTTTTTCAAACAGATAAGGATCCTCAACAGAATTAAAATACAAAAGTCCGTTTTTTATATCCTCCTCAAGGATATCTACCTCATCGGTTATATCTTCTCCATCAGGAGTGACTCCAACTACCAATATATACGTCTTGTCGTTATAGACAGTCTGGTTTACAACCACGTATTTTTTATCATCCCCCATAGTTAAAAGTTGATGTGTATAGTTTGTTTTTTCTGGCATAGTCTGGATTCTCCTTTACTTATGATTTATTCATGCATATCTGATGTTATCAGACATGCTTTAACTAACATATCTTTAGAACTACAGTCCGTCCGGTATACAAGTGACCCGCCCTACCTCTTCGACGTAAGTAAGATGCAGATTGGTGTTGTATACGGATCTGGGCTTTTCTTCAGTAAATATCTCGCTCACAAGCCCGTATTCGAATTTGCCGCTCTGGTCAAGAATTGCGACTCTCCCGCCAAGCATCATGCAGTGTTCGGGATTATGCGTAGTCATGACAACGGCAAAGCTCCTTTCCTAGATGAGCCAAGAAAGGAGCTTTCTTTAGAACTGCTTTACCTTCTTCCCAGAATCCTGTCAGCAGCGTCGGAATCTGTAGAAAAGATATAAATCGCACGGTTAAGTGAGGCTAACTTATCGTTCAGTGTTCCGTCAGGATTGATATCGTTTACTCTTAAGAAGTTCTCGGCTCTACCGAGTCCGATACATCTTATCTGGTGTTCAGAGACACCGAATTCCACAAGTATGTCTCTGCATGCATTAGCCCTTCTGAGAGAAAGATCTATACAATCACCTGCATCTCCTGTTGAAGCAGTAGTACCCGCTATGATTATCTCTGTTTCAGGGTGAGACATCAGTATTGAAGCTATTGGCTTGAGCACTTCCATTGCAGCGGCTTTGTCCACGAAATCAGCTCGGTCCCCGATGAACTTTATCGTCTTTTCATCAAAAGCGACAGGATTATCAAGTGCCTCCGGGGAGGTAAACTCGATGTTCAAGCTATCCTCAATAAATGGGACAGCGCTCACATGCGGAAGGCCCCCACCTTCCTGTCCTTGAACAGGAGTCGTATCAAATTCTATGCTGCCACCGGATGCCTCTATTATTGCCTTCCAGAGAGTCTTCAGTGCATACTGATATGAATCAGGAACCTTGCATTGTTCACCGGCCGTACATCCAAGGCCTATCCACAGAACCTTTACTCCTGAAAGATCCGGTAACGCATGAAGAGCTTTGAGCTGATCTATCACAGCCCCGTGATCAGACTTAAGAACATCACCCTTAAGGAGGTTGAGAAGCCCTGCTGTGCAGATCCCGTTATCATAAATACACATAAGCTTTCGACTCTCTTTTGCAGAATGTAAATCATTTGCTCCCGTCTTTACGGCTGCAAGTAGATCCACCTCCGGGGTGATTGCTTTGGCAGATGCGCACTCAGCGACTATAGCAGCAGTATTTTGTTTAGCCAGGGATCTGCGTTTGCCATCGGTTATACTTTTGTCTGGCTTCACTATCTTGTAGCTGCCCCTAACATTAGGCGCACCATCTGCTACGATCACAGAAACGCTGCCATAGTTAAAACAAGCATCGTAGATCGTTTCAGCGAGTACATTATCATTGGCGCTCAGTGCAGGAAAGTTCTTATGAGAACCAAGGATCAGTGACACTGCAAGAGAATCAGCAGAATCCTGTGTGCCTGTGCATCCTGCCAGGCTGATGATACATAAAACTATAATCAGTATGAATGATATTGTTCTCTTCATTCTATTTTGTCCCCCCTTCAGGTCCTATAAATCTAAGACAGCTCCATTGATAATTGCTGGTAGTTGTTGTTTTCCACTCTGATGATATTGTCTAACTCGCTAACGGAAGGAAGTTCTACTTTGAATTTTGATACTAACTCGTCAAGGTGGTTTCTCAAAGTAATGATATCTTCCAGACTGCAGACCTCAGAATAAACGGATATCAACGCTCTGCCTCTTACGACAAACTGGGCGATGCACTCTTTCACAAATGTGCTGTATAG
>CAZALQ010000288.1:0-2300 GCA_964485605.1 uncultured Oscillospiraceae bacterium | reverse complement strand
AGTGGCATGGACATAACGATTTCTCTAAAGCCGTATCAAACGCAAGCACCGCATGGCTTTACGGCGCAAGTGCAGTAAACTGTTCCCTTCTCGGAATAGGCGAAAGAACAGGAAATATCCCCCTTGAAGCCATGGTCATGGAATATGCTTCCTTAAGAGGCTCTTTAGACGGCATGGATACAACGGTCATAACGGAAATTGCCGAATATTTTGAAAAGGAAATAGGATACAAGATCCCGCCAATGACTCCATTCGTCGGAAAGAACTTCAATATGACAAGAGCAGGCATTCATGCTGACGGTATGATGAAGGATGAAAGAATATACAGCATCTTTGATACTCAAAAGATACTTAATACAAGGCCGTCAGTACAAATCGGCAAGAATTCAGGAAGAGCAGGAATTGCATATTGGATCAATGCTAATTACAGGCTTAAGGGTTCTGACATGGTAGATAAAAGAGATCCCCTTGTAGATGAACTCTTAAAGTGGGTCGAAGAAGAATATTCAAGTGGAAGGCAGACTACCCTTTCTGCAAAAGAACTCGAAGATAAAATTGAGCTCTTTTCCGGCAGCAGATTTAAAGGAGAAAACAAATGATAATGAATAAGGCCGTATCTTTGGCAGATCAAATTTATGAAAGACTTGAAAATGATATATATTCAGGCAAATACAAGCGCGGCGATATTCTCACAGAACCCGCTGTATGCGAACTCCTCGGTGTGAGCAGGACCCCTGTTCATGAAGCGTTCACAAGGCTTCGTTATGACCACATCATAGAAGACACATCTAAAGGCGCACTGGTTCTCGGCGTAAGCGATGAAGATGCTGCTATCATTTACAACATAAGAAAAGAAGTTGAATGTATGGCTGCAGCTGCCTGCGCGAAAAATATAAGCAATGAGCAGCTCGATGAACTTGCTGAAACCGTAGAGCTTCAAGACTTTTATGCGGAAAAGAACAACTCTGAAAAAGTCAGAGAATGCGACAGCGATTTCCATTTAAAAATATATAAATACAGCGGAAGCGCCATTTATTACGACGTATTGGAACCCTTGCATAAGAAGCTTCAAAAATACAGAGAATTATCGGTCTCTGTCAAGAGCAGAGCATCTGTTTCCGTAAAGGAACATCAGGTAATACTCGATGCACTGAGATCACATGACGAAAAGGCAGCCTACGATGCCATGTATAAACATATTTGCGCAGCACAGGCAAACATCAGAGAAATGAAAAAGGATTCATAATATGTCATCAATAAGCTTAATAGATAAACCTGTAGTGTTAAAGGACGGAATTCCTGCAATAGCAGATCCATCCCTTTCTTCAGGAAGAGAAAAAACAATAGCATATAAGATTCTAAGAAAACATGAGAAAGGCAGTAAAGGAAATAAAATGAGAATATCCTTTGATGCCCTCATTTCTCATGACATAACATATGTCGGCGTAATACAGACGGCAAGAGCTTCCGGAATGACGGAATTCCCCCTTCCCTATGCTCTTACAAATTGCCATAACAGTCTTTGCGCAGTCGGAGGCACCATCAATGAAGATGACCATGCCTTCGGTCTTTCTGCGGCCATTAAATACGGCGGAATATATGTACCGCCCAATCAGGCAGTAATACACCAATTCGCAAGAGAAAAGATGGCCAAGTGCGGTGATATGATCCTCGGATCAGATTCCCATACAAGATACGGCTGTTACGGATGCATGGGTGTCGGAGAAGGCGGCGGAGAACTTGCAAAGCAGCTTCTTAAAAATACTTGGGACATTGAAAGCCCCGAAGTTGTTCTCGTTTGGGTCAAAGGAAATGTCCCCCACGGCGTAGGGCCCCATGATATTGCCATAGATCTTGTAGCAAAGACTTTCCCTGAGGGCTTTGTTAAGAATAGAGTTCTTGAATTTGCAGGCCCCGGAATATCTGATCTTTCAATGGATTTCAGAATAGGAATCGATGTAATGACAACAGAAACAAGCTGCCTTTCAAGCATTTGGGAAACCGATGAAAAAGTACATGACTATTATGTAAATGTCGGAAGACCCGGTGATTTTAAAAAGCTTCATACAGAAGACGGCGCATATTATGACAGGATGGTTGAAATAGATCTAAGCAAAGCTGAATGCATGATTGCAATGCCCTTCCATCCATCAAAAGCATATACCATTCATGAACTTCAAAAAGACCCTGAGCGCATTCTTAAAGAAGTTCAGGATGATTGCAACAAATTCCTCGGAGATAATGTAAGTCTTGATCTTCTTAAATCGATCAATAAGGAAGGCAAAGTAATATGCGACCAG
>CAZALQ010000287.1:0-2316 GCA_964485605.1 uncultured Oscillospiraceae bacterium | reverse complement strand
AGCAAAGCCGAGGAGCCTACGAACAGAAACCGGATATGAGGCTAAATGGCGGGCAAGGTTGCTAACCAAACCGAAGCCCAAAGGGTAAACGTAACGCCAAGACAGTAAATCCGGAGGCTGTGCGGTGAAAGAACTGTGTCTTACCCCGGGAGGCCTGGGTAGCGTGCAAGAGCACGTGCGATAAAAAGTTCATACCCAGGAGTCAGCTGAGACCATAGTACCCGAAAGCACCATCGGGAAAGGGTCTAATGTCAATGTATTGCAAATCACTGTAAGCAAGGTCAGGGTAATCCGAAATCGAGGATATGCCCATCAAGCAGGAACGTAAGCCTGCAGAGGCAGAAGGCAGAGGGGATGATTCCTTACAGCTTTACGAACAGACAGAGGAGCAACAAGTGGAATTGATTGAATGGATACTACAGGATAAGAATATTGACGAGGCAATAAAAGCAGTCAAGCGAAACAAAGGTGCTGCTGGCGTCGATGGTATGACAGTAGATGAGCTTGATGCCTACTTTGCTATGTACAAAGAAGAGATAAAATCTCAGATACGTGAAGGCAAATACAAGCCAAGTCCGGTACGAAGGGTCTATATCCCGAAAGCCAACGGCAAGAAACGGCCGCTCGGAATACCAACAGTAGTAGACAGGGTAGTACAGCAGATGATAGCACAGATACTGTCAATAGGCTATGATAAGTACTTTTCTGACAACAGCTACGGATTCCGACCGGGCAGGAATTGCCAACAGGCAGTAGGAAAAGCGCTCGAATACCTCAATGAAGGATATGAGTGGGTGATAGACCTCGACATCGAGAAATATTTCGACACTGTGAACCATGACAAATTAATTTCAATACTCAGAGAACGCATCAATGATGCGAAAACACTACGTTTGATTCGACAGTTCTTAAGAGCAGGAGTCATGGAAGATGGGCTAACAAGTCCAAGCGTGGAAGGAGTGCCGCAAGGAGGTCCTCTAAGTCCAATCCTTTCTAATGTCTACCTTGACAAACTTGACAAAGAACTCGAATCGAGAGGACTTCGTTTTGTCAGATATGCTGATGACTGCAACATTTTCGTCAGAAGCGAGATGGCGGCAGACAGAGTCATGAAGTCCGTCACAAGCTGGCTGGAGCGAAAGCTCCGGCTGAAGGTGAGTGTGACCAAGACGAAAGTCGTCAGACCGACCCGAAGTAACTTTCTGGGATTTACATTCTGGAAAAGCAAGGATGGATGGGAATGCAGACCTGCGGACGACCGCAAGAAAAGGCTGTATGATAAGACCCGTGCGATACTGTGCAGGCGGAAGGCGGCGGCGAGGACGATCAAGTCCACATTCATGCAATTGAATGCGCTCATTCGAGGATGGGTGAACTACTACAGAATCGGCAGTATGCAGACATTTCTTGATAAATATGGTCAATGGCTAAGACACAAAGTGAGAGTAGTAATACTCAAGCAGTGGAAGAAGCCAAAAAGGATCTACAAGAACCTGCAAAAGCTTAACCGGACAGTAGGATGCAACTTTACGGATGAAGAAATCTACAAAGTCGCAAACAGCCGTTTAGGGTGGTACAGACGATGTGGATTGTACGTAGTGAACTACGCATTAAACCCTGAAATACTCGGTCGTAAAACAAAAGACCGACCGGGATTGGTCGATCCTTTGGCGTATTATCTGAGTTAATGCTTGATTCTGCGTTGATGTAGCGCCGTATACCTGACCGGTACGTACGGTGCAATGGGAGGGTGAGAGGAAACTCTCACTCTACCCTATTATCATATATCGAGGATCAAAACAAACAGTGATCTGCTTTATGACTTATGCTAGAACTTTAGAGTCTTGAAATACGCAAAGTAGGAATCAAGATTTGGGCCGATCACATTCGGTCTCATTTTCCCGTATACCTCTAAGGTGCAGCCAAAGTCAACATCTATAACTGCGCCGGAGATATAGGACGCAAGGTCACTGTTGAGGAACAAAATAGGATATGCCATCTCTATTGCCTCAGCGGGTCTTCCTGCATAGCCGACATATGCCATTTGAGCCGCTACAACTTCTTCACTTGCTGTACCGTCTTCTCGTCCAATGTTTGTTTGAGTGAATCCCGGAGAGACAAGATTGACATGTATTCCCTTGGAAGCGAGGATCCCCTGAAGCCTTGCGACCTCAACATTAAGCATCATTTTTGCGAGCGGGTAAACTATATTGCACGGGAGCTGAAGAATATCGAGCTTCTCTATTTCAGCTTCGGCAGAATCCCAATCATCCGCTTTGACAGCATCCATGCTCCATTTGAGGTTCTCGTCTTTCA
>CAZALQ010000286.1:0-2317 GCA_964485605.1 uncultured Oscillospiraceae bacterium | reverse complement strand
AATAGCGGTATTGAAATTAAATCTCTTTTCAATATCGTCGCTTACTCTCGTAATAGTATTATTTAAAATGTAATTTAATTGTTTATCATCCTTTGTTTCTGCAGTATATATAGATGGAATGCCTGCAGTCTGTTCGGATAATTCATTAATGAGTCTATATACTCTGTTAATAAATTTAAAGGATCCTTCTACACCTGTATCGGACCATTCAAGTTCTCTGTCAGGAGGAGCAGCAAACAGGATAAAGAGTCTTGCGGTATCAGCACCGTATTTATCGATGATCTCATCCGGGCTTACTATATTTCCGACTGATTTAGACATCTTGCTGCCATCCTTTAAAACCATTCCCTGTGTAAGAAGGTTAGTAAATGGCTCATCTACGGTAACAAGTCCCATATCATGGAGTACCATGGTAAAGAATCTTGAATACATAAGATGAAGGATCGCATGTTCTACTCCGCCTATATATTGATCAACAGGCATCCAATATGCAGCTTTTGCAGGATCAAAGGGAGCCTTGTCGTTCCTTGCATCTGTATATCTTAAGAAATACCATGAGGAATCAAGGAAGGTATCCATTGTGTCAACTTCCCTCTTTGCTGCCTTTCCGCATACGGGGCACTTGCAGTCTACAAAGGTCTTAGATGTAGCTACAGGGCTTTCTCCCTTTCCTGTGAATATAACATCTGTAGGAAGAAGAACCGGGAGATTTTCTTCCTTTTCAGGTACCCAACCGCAATCAGGACAGTTGATCATAGGAATAGGAGTACCCCAGTATCTTTGCCTTGAAATAAGCCAGTCACGAAGTTTGTAGTTTGTAACTTCTTCGCCAAGGCCCATTTCTTTTAAATCATTTCTGATTGCTACTATGGCATCTTCGTTATTCATTCCGTCATATTTTCCGGAATTGATCATTTTGCCTTCAGCAACAAATGCCGCACTTAAGTTATCCCAGTCAATATCTCCTGTTCCGGGATCTACAACAGGAACGATATCAAGACCGAATTTCTTAGCAAATTCAAAGTCTCTTTGATCATGTGCAGGAACGCCCATTACTGCGCCTGTGCCGTAAGAAATGAGTACGTAGTCAGAAATGTAAATAGGCATTTCCTTATGTGTTAATGGATTGATAGCATATCTTCCTGTAAATACGCCTGTTTTCTCTTTGCTTGTTGAAGTTCTTTCAATATCGCTGAGAGTCTTAACATGCTCGCAGTAATCCCTGTATGCCTGCTCATTTTCCATACCGTCAATGAGCTTTCCAAGGAGTGGATGTTCAGGTGAGACTACCATAAAAGTAGTACCGAAAAGTGTATCTACTCTGGTTGTAAACACGCGAAGCTTAAGGTCCATATCCTTAACATTAAAATCAAGTTCTGTTCCTTCGCTTCTTCCAATCCAGTTCTTTTGCATGGTCTTTACTTTTTCCGGCCAACCGGGCATTTTTTCAAGATCATCAAGAAGTCTGTCAGCATATGCAGTTATCTTAAGATACCACTGTGAAAGGTCTTTCTTTGTTACCTGGCTTCCGCATCTTTCACAGCAGCCGTCTACTACCTGTTCATTTGCAAGAACCGTAGCACAGCTTGGGCACCAGTTAACAGGATTCTCTTTTTTATATGCCAACCCTCTTTTATAGAACTGAATAAATATCCACTGCATCCAGCGGTAATATTCTTCTTTATATGTACATGCTTCTCTGTCCCAATCATAGGAAAGACCCATCTGTCTTAACTGTCTTTCCATTTCAGCTATATTGGATGAGGTCCAAATAGCAGGATGGGCACCATTTTTAATTGCAGCATTCTCTGCCGGGAGACCGAAAGAGTCAAATCCAATTGGATGAAGGACATTATATCCTTTCATAGTTTTAAATCTAGCAACTACATCTCCGATTGAATAATTTCTTACATGTCCCATATGAAGCTTACCGCTTGGGTAAGGGAACATTTCAAGGCAATAATATTTAGGTTTATTCGGATCCTCTGTTACATGAAAGAGGTCCTTTTCTTCCCATACTTTTTGCCATTTTGTTTCGATTTTCTTAAAGTTATATACTCTGTCCATGATGATAACCCTTAACTATTCTGTTCCTTCGTAATAAATTTTATCGCAGTCTCCCCAGACCTTTTCGATATTGTAGTGTTCTCTTTGTTCTGCGGTGAAAAGATTGATTATAATATCACCATAATCCATTAAAATCCAGCCGCTGTCACCTTTTCCTTCTATATGACCGGGAATAATACCTTCTTCAGCAAGCTTATCTTCAATATTAGAAGAAAGTGCTGTAAGCTGTCTTAAACCTGATACGCTGCAA
>CAZALQ010000285.1:0-2327 GCA_964485605.1 uncultured Oscillospiraceae bacterium | reverse complement strand
TATCATTGAGTCGCTTTTTTCTGTCAGGATGTATTATTATTACATGTATAAAATCATATGTGCCATCTTTATTTAAATCGATCCTATTCAAGCCCCCATATGATGCTGCTATCTGATCCTGCCATCCGCCAGCTTCCTGACATAGCACTCTCTCCAGATAAATTGCCTCGTCAGCTAATCTTTTTTTATCTGCATACTTCCCTTTTAGCGCGTGAAATGCATTGAGCATTCCTACTGCAAATGATGAACTGGTTCCAAGTCCGGACCTCGCTGGAAGATCCGCTTCATATGTAAGCCTAATCTCATGCATATCAAGCATTTTCATTGCATTGCGTACCGCAGGATGATTTATATCCTCAATACTCGTAACTCTTTCTATCTTAGAATATGACAGTTCCGTGCTGTAATCAAAAAACCTGGGGAGATGACGGACATTCACATAACAATATTTATCAAAGGTAGTGGAAAGTACAGATCCACCATACTCCCTAAAGAAACTCTCCATATCTGTTCCGCCACCAAAGAAAGACATGCGGAAAGGTGTTTTAGTGATTACCATTTGGATTCTCCTCCATCATTTTATCTCATATACCTCTATAGCCTTGTCGCGATATATCTTATACTCATATTTTCTATGGAAAGAATCTCGTGCAGCATTTGACATTTCTTTTATATTCTGCTCAATATATTCATATGCTGATTCTATTTCTTCATTCCTAAGTGGAATAGAAACGTAGCAACCTTCTCTTTTTTCAGTTACTGCATCTTTAGAATCTCCCCGTTCTGTAACAATAACAGGTGCCCCTTGCATTAAAGAATTAGGTAAAACACCACTCTGTGTACTAACCTTATACGCGTTCCAAGTGCATACAGCTTCCCTGTAATGTAGGTTTATTTCATCTGTCGTCATAGGCTTGCCCGACTGAACTATTAGACTTCCTTTCTTAATTGATTGCTGCAAAACTGTATCATTTAGATACCCAGTAATATCATTACGAGTTGCTATACAAAACTTAATCCTAAGTCCTTTGTCTATTGTATATTTAATAAAATCAATAAACTCGCTACACGCTCTCGGTTCAGTAAATCCTCCTATGAATGAAAAATACTGGCGCTCTATACTAAGCGACTCATTATAATCATCACAGAAAATAAGAGGAAAGACTGCATATTTATTATTGCAACCTTTCATATACTTCAAGTATTTTCTTTTCCCATTTTCAGATGCTAGTATTACTTTATACGCGTTACGACATATAATATAATTAACTACATTGGCTACTATTCTTCTCGGTATTCTTTTTCCTAATGCAATTAAATCATTAAAGCTATCCCACGGCTCATGAAGAACATAAAAAAATGGGATACCATTTTTTTTACACCATCTCGCTAAAGAAATATTATCGCTTGCAATATTATACGAAAAGACTTTATCAGGTCCCCAGCTAGTAATATCATTTAGGGCATCCAAAAAAACAACTTCTGAATCCTCATATATAAAACCTTTATATCTTTTTTCTAAAAACAGTCTGGTTTCACACCCAATAGAAGAGAACAACTTTTTATATGCTCTCAAATGTGCGATGTGTCCAGGTGCAAAACGTAAAGAAACTATGGCGATCTTCATTAAAAATACTCCCTAAATTAGTGTTTAACACAATAGTAGATTCCTTTATATTTTTTATATGATTCATTCAAATCAATATACTCCGTATGATGTCGCACAACCTGTTTTTCTTTTGGTGGCAATGCCATATAATCCCCATACATTGCAGTGCAATATGCTTCCGCATTGCTTGCTATAATCACCGTTGTATCTTCAAATTGAACTTCTCTTTCTCCGAACCACTCCTTAGGGAAAGCAGTCATCAACTCGTGAAACTGTGAAGTTATACACTTAATGTGTGTGCATTTATCCCAATCATATTTCGTCATTTTCTTTTCTGCTTTTGTCCATGCCCTATAACGTGCTTCTTGACTTCTTATAATTCCAAGCAATAAAGTTGTTCCGAAACTCATCAATCCTGTCAACTTTCCGCCATTATATTCAGGCTTTTGCTGAATATTACAAATGGAAAAGATAACTGCATTGAAGAATTGTGATAGACGCTGCACTTTACCATTTGGACATGCATCTATAGGAATAATATCGATGTATACACCATGCTCAATATCTTCATCTTTACTACGGCTGTGAATAAATGTCGTGTCTAAATCCACAATCTGCATAACTCGATGGTGATAGTTCTGTTTTTTCGTAGTACGACACAGTTTAAAATGATTATCTATTTTCCTCCGTATACTCACTTACAAAATTTGGGGGATAG
>CAZALQ010000284.1:0-2332 GCA_964485605.1 uncultured Oscillospiraceae bacterium | reverse complement strand
GGCCAATGATATTATTTCTGATATGCCTGTATTTGCTAAAAAGTTTTTTAATCATGTAAGAGATCAAGGCATGTCTCCAAGGACTAAGCTTCAATATGCCTATGACATGAGAAGATTCTTTGATTTTATTGAGAATTCCAGTGGATTTAAGGATATAAATCTTAAGTCTATCTCCCCTTCCGATCTCCTTGATAAACTTACTATTGATGATATTCAGGAATATATAGATACACTTGAGTACTATACCGTTGAAGGTGATAACGGCAAAAAAGAAACAAGACTTGCCTCCCCTTCCATCAAAGCCAGAAGAGTATCATCCTTAAGATCCTTTTATAGATACTATTTTAAAATCGGAGATATAACTAATAATTTAGCTGACCTTATGGATGTTCCAAAAATTCCGGATAAGAAAATTGTCGTAATGGATAAGGACCAGGTATCTAGGATTTTGGCTGCAGTAAAAGATACTGAAGGTCTGAGCGAAAAAGAGCTTAAAAGACACAACAAGATCATAAAAAGGGACTTTGCCATTATGATGGTGTTTTTGGGCACAGGAATACGTGTTTCTGAGCTTGTAGGCATAGATATAGAAGACGTTGACTTCTATATGGATTCAATTCTGGTCACAAGAAAAGGCGGAGATGAAGATGAAGTATATTTCGGACCTGAAGTTGAAGAAGCCCTTCTAGAATACTGCCATGAAGACAGAGATGCTCTTTTAGCCGGTAATCCTAAGGAGAATGCGTTGTTTCTTTCCATGCAGCATAAAAGGATCAGTGTAAGAGCTGTCGAGCTGATGATCAAAGCCTATGCGCAAAAAGCAGGTATTAATATGAAACTTACTCCTCATGCATTAAGAAGAACTTTTGGTACTAATTTATATAATGAAACGGGAGATATTTATCTTGTAGCAGATGCACTTCACCACTCATCTGTTGAAACTACAAAAAAACACTATGCGCAAATGAGTGAAGATCATAAGCGCATAGCGGCAAAAAAGTCATCAACTTTGTTTAAAGATAAATAATTTATCTGGGATGAGATATAAGGTAAGTAAAAAAAATATTTTAAATAAAAAGTTGTTATTTTTGAACTTTATTTATAAGTAAAGTTAAATACATATTTGACTTTTTAAAATATAGTTTATTTACTTTTTACTTACAGGATTGCAAAGCTACATAACAAGGCCAAAAAGTCCGATCATTCCAAGCTGAAGAAGACCCGCATCCTGAGGACTGCTTACAACTTCAGGATCTGTCATAAGGTCCTGAATGACATCCATCAAACCATATTCTGAATATTCCATATTGTCCTCCTTATCTTCCTATGCTGTTGACATAGTCATAAACTGCCTTGAAGTTCTCTTTGTTTACATCTCCTGCAGATATCAGTGACTGGTTATGTTCAAAGATGAATCCGCCTCCCGGTGCAAACTTATCGATACATTTCTTTGCATAATCGATATTTTCTTCTTTCGTTCCACTCTTAAGTAGAGATACTCTGGCTCCTGAACAGATGGAATGGTAATCCCCTATTTTATCATAGATATCAAACGGATCATCCATATCAGGTTGCAGGAAAAGTGAACCTTTTGGAAGTTCTTTGTAAAGGTCAACTACTCTTGAGAATTCGCCCTCCATATATATGTATACCTTTACGCCGGCTTCAATATATGGTCCAAGCTGCTTCTTGAAGTAGTCGATATAGAACTTTTCAAAATCTTTGCGGCTTAAGAAACATTCAGCATTTAAGATATTACCTCCAAATGCTACAGGATCTCTTTCTATCTTCTTTCTTATTACTTCAGGATCTCTTTCATATCCGTTTGCAAGGTACTTTTGTTCCATGATTATATCGCAAACAGCCTTTACTTTTTCAGGCCTGCGTCTTAGATCAAGGGTGGTATCCTTTATACCTCTGTATGTATCAAGTATACTTGAAATAGGATTGAACCATGCAGGCATGTCCGGAGTAGACATGTTTATGATCTCAGGGATACCTATTTCCTGAAGCATCTGCTCACCGGCAATGAAGAACATTCCTGCTGATTTAAATAAAGGTACGACTTCTTTAAACTTCGCAACAGCCTCATCACGGCTATATTTTAAAACAGGAATACATGACCTGTATACTCTGTTGTTGTACTCCATAAGAGCAGGAATACCGCCTTCGATGACATCGTCATAGAATTCCGGACCAAAATATACATCATCTACCTGCTTGTGAAGTACAGATACTCCATCATTACCAAGATAGTATTTTGTACTGGGAAGCAGGACACCTCTGGGGCTGGGACAGGGCGTCAGGGTTCTAAATCCCTCCCTTCCTCCCT
>CAZALQ010000283.1:0-2334 GCA_964485605.1 uncultured Oscillospiraceae bacterium | reverse complement strand
CACAATATAAACAAAGCACAACAATACACTGACCTTTACATAGTTTCTGCTCCATAACTTTTTATGCTCTGCAAAAAACAGTTCCATTCTATTAGCTCCTTTCTGTCGGAAAGTAATAAAGATATAAATCTTCCAACGTAGCCTGGATCTGAACTGCCCCAGCGCCAGGAGATTCCTCGCTGATTACCCGTAATATCGTCTGGTGATCCTCGCGCCTCAGATTTGCTACCGTTGTTTCTTCTTCCCATTTCTCAGTCTCTGCCGGATCTATTGCAAGCTCCCACACATGACCTTGAACTTCGGTCAAGAGCTCACGAATACTTCCCTGTGAAACAAATTGCCCGCGTTTCATTACAAATACCCTGTCTGCGATAGCTTCGATATCAGAAACAATATGTGTAGACAAAATAACTATACGGTCTCTCGCAAGAGACGATAAAAGATTACGGAATCTGACTCTTTCTTTTGGATCCAGCCCGGCTGTAGGTTCATCCAAAATAAGAATCCGGGGATCATTGAGCAATGCCTGAGCTATACCAAGCTTCTGTTTCATTCCGCCGGAATAGGTTCGAATTTTTTTCCTTGATACATCAGAAAGACCCACTTCATCCAGCAGTTCCTTTATCTTTATAGCTGCTGCACGCCTCGGTATTCCCTTTAAAACAGCAATGTATTCCAGATAATCTTTTGCTGTATAGCTCGGATAATAACCAAAGTCCTGCGGCAGATATCCCAATATTTCCCTATAATCCGCACTCATATCCGACACATTCTGACCATCCAGCAACACTTCTCCGCTGCTTGGTTCAAGAATTGCGCAGATCATTCTCATAAGGGTAGTTTTACCGGCGCCATTTGCTCCCAAGAGTCCGTATACTCCCGGTTGCATCGTTGCTGATATATTGTCAACTGCGATTTTGCTCCCAAATGTCTTTGTCAGGCGATCAAGCGACAAAACCATATATTTTTCCCTCCTTGACATACGAGACAAGATATCCCACCTCGCGAATAAAAAAGATTCCAAATGTAATGAAACAGATCATCCATAAGCCAACTGAAGAACCTACATATAAGCTTGGTACAGCAAGTGCCGTAATCCCCCATATGAAGCTTGCGATAATCGACATTACGGCAGAGCTGATAATACTGCGCTTGCCGCTTCGTATTAGCCTGAGCATCGCCGTTACACAAATCATATATGGAACAAAAACATACAGGATAAGGTTAAAAACCCCCAATCCGGAACGGAAGCAGAGTATTTCTACAGCCAGCAATAATGTAAAACAGACAATATCGGCAGCTCCGATAATGATCAATCTGGCCAGTAGAAGCTGGGCATATGAATTCTTTGTTACAAGCTCAATCTCGCTCATATGATAGATCTGAGCCCTAAATAAGACCGGAAGTGACGCAAGAATGAAAAAAGGTATAAACACTGGAATAAACTTAGGATAATCATTTACCCCCTGAATGATCAGGCAAACCATGATCAGAGTAACCAGCTGTCCGCCAAAGATCACCTTCCCGTTCATACGAAAAACTTCAGATAGAAACTCCCAAAAACCGCTCTGTGGATTCGACAGAAGAGTATTGTTTCTTGTAATCCTGCGACATTCGGCAATAGTCTCTTCCATCCTTTGCGCATTCTCCTGGTTCTCGTACGAGCGGAGATACTTCTTTATTCGATTTACTCTCATCGGTTTTCTCCCTTCTGACGTAATGTCTTTATAGCCAGATTCACCCTGCTTTGCACAGTTCTGTACGGGATATTCAGAATTTCTCCAATCTCACGGTAAGAGAAACCTTCCATATAGTGGAGAATCATCGCTTCTTTTTGTTCATCAGGCAGCCCCGACAAAAGCCAGCGTATTTCATCTTCAATCTCCATATGCTTGATCCCGTCATGTTCGTCACACACCTCGCAGATATCATAATCCGGTTCGTATTCGAATTTCCGTTTCCGGAGTTCATCAATACAAACACTTCTGGCAATGCAGAAAAGCCATGTTTTAAAGTGTCCTCTTTGTCTATATTGATTAAGACTTCTGAACACCTTAAAGAATGTTTCCTGCGTCATATCCTCAGCAAGATCCTTGATACCGCATTGCCATCTGCAAAACCTCATAACCTGAATATAATATCTGCGCACAAGCTCTTCTGCCGCATCCTCGTCTCCGGCTCGGATCCGCTTTATCAACAATTCGTCTTTCATATAGTTCTTGCTCCCAAGTGATCACTCTATATATTTAAACGAAAAACTTGTACATTTTGATTAACTATTTTTTTAACAAAAAACCCGCAGCCATCAGCACTCACTGACAACCACGGGGTCCT
>CAZALQ010000282.1:0-2349 GCA_964485605.1 uncultured Oscillospiraceae bacterium | reverse complement strand
TCCAGTCTGTCTTGGAAAGCTCCGGAAAAACCGGCTCTGTAGAGGATCTTTATTCTGTCGAAATTCTTTTTGTAACTTTCGAATTCATCGATTCTCTTTTTGTTCATGGCATCCTTATCCATGATACCGTTATTTAAATATTGCTTATCGGGTAAAACTATGTTGCTGCAGATATCCTTGATGATCATATCAACCACTTCACCCTTATCATAAAAATGATAATAATAGGATGAACGGTTAATGCCTGCGGCGCTTACAAGATCTGCAATACTTATCTTTTCATACTCCTTAACCTTAAGAAGTTCCAGCATTGCCTCGCATACTTTATCTACAACTTTGTTCATAAAATATACCTCTGTAAAAACTTCCAAAAATACCTGTACATTTTACACCGACAAGGCCGTAATAACAAGTTTTTTCCGACAAAACTACATATTCTATACAAACTCTTTACAATAGCGTTTTGTTTAAAAGGACAATTCGTGTATAATACATGCGTATCATTTTTATACTAAAAGCTAAGGAAAAATTAAATGGAAGCATTTTTTAACTTTATAGGACAAAACTTAAGTCAGCTGTGCGCACCCTTTAACAGCTTGATAGTCGGCTCTTTGATCTTTAATCTTGTCTTGGGACTTCTTCTCATCCCTTTATATGAAAGAACAGTTCAAAACTATTTCATAAGCACTCTTTTAAAGGATGAATATAAGGATCTAAGGAAAAGACACGGCGGAGAAAAAATGAGCAATGAGCTCATCGCATCAAGCGGATTTGCGCTCAATACTCCATATATAATACCGGTACTTCAGTCCCTATTTGCAGTCATCTATGCATTCTCAATAAGGACCGAAGTAATAAAGCCATTCATCGGCGGACGATTTGAACTGGTGCTGACCATGAATCCCATCGAGATCTTCAATGCAAGGCAAAGCGGAATGGCATTTCTTACGTTCATGCTTTCCATATTCGTATTCCTTTCATATTTCGTAATAGTAAGGAGCGAGTATGTATCATTAGTAGATTTCAAAAAGGCAAGGATCATACTCCTCGCAGTCCAATCGGCACTTGCGCTTCTTCTTCCTGTAGGATACGGCTTTGCTCTCATGATATATGAAATAATAGACTTCCTTGATTTCTATCTATCAACAACGAAGCTTTTCGAAAAGCGCAAGAAGAAAGCCTCATCCAAAATGAACATTGAAATGAAAGCATTCAAGGCGTCGACCAAGGAAGAAAAAGAAAAGGCCCCAAGCAAAAAGGGTTACAAAAGACTTGATAAAAAGTAAGCAAAAACCTGCGATTTAGACGCAGGTTTTTTATTGAAGATAGGTTTATTTCTTCTTTTTTCTTTGCTTTGCAGGTTTCTTATCATCTTCGTCATCACCGGGCATATTGGGCTTTTTGAGCTCGTAATTCTTTTTTCTTGTACCGATGAAAATCTGTATGATATTTCCCAGCTGATATACTGTCCAGTAAACTGCAAAAGCTGCAGGAAGAACTGCCATGGCAGCAACTGTAACAGCCAAGGAAGCATAATCAAACCAAGTCTTTTTGATCAGATAGCTTCTTGAAATATATTCATCCTGAAAATACTGCAGAGCACATCCTACAATCGGGAAAATAAGATATCCGATAGAATCTATTCCCGGCCAAACATTTGCAAGAGCTCTGAATGTATATTCCGTAACATCCGGCACAATAAAGAAAGCTCTCGATGCCCCTGCTTCAAACCCGGTAACATAGGTCTCCGGAGAATGAATAGAAAGGCAAAGAAGTGTACCGAGCACAAGCATGAAGAGATAATAGAAAATATATGAAAACACAGGATACTGATAGCTGATCAAAAACTCACTGACAGCCTTTGTTTGTCGCTCCGGGTTGTGCTTGTACTTTTCCCTGATCTCATCGACTAAGGGCTCCATAGCCTTTGACATGACCGGAACCGTATAATACTTGTTGGTTGTTGTAATAAACAACAGCTTTATAATTACGCAGACCATTATTACAGCCAATCCAAGGCTGTTTGTGTTGCTGTAAATAAGGCCTATTAAGTTTCCAAAAAACTTATAAACACTGCTCAATGTAATATCCCTCTAATCATTTTTATAATACGTATATTATATCTATATTACCTTTATTGTCATCCATTTTCTACTAAAAA
This sequence comes from uncultured Oscillospiraceae bacterium, assembly GCA_964485605.1. Taxonomy (GTDB): domain Bacteria; phylum Bacillota; class Clostridia; order Peptostreptococcales; family Anaerovoracaceae; genus RUG13409. The sequence goes on along the minus strand of CAZALQ010000282.1, from coordinate 188 downwards.
ATGCCGCATAGATAAAATCTTTGCGGCATTTATAGTTTTAATTTAGGCTACCGATATGATTGATCTCAGTATTACTCTTCTGCCTGAGCAACGCCCTGAGCAACAGCAGCTTTCTGTCTTCTGTATGCGTCGATTTCTTTCTCATCAACATTGTAGAGGAGCATTACAGCCCATGCAACGATACATAC
>CAZALQ010000281.1:1854-2367 GCA_964485605.1 uncultured Oscillospiraceae bacterium | reverse complement strand
TTTCGTAGGGTTTTCCGATATTCAAAATAATGCTGCGGATAAGGAGGGCAAATCCTGTAGATTTTTCCTCCAAGTTCCGCTATCTCATCTTCATATGCGGCTTTATAGTCTCTATGAACAAGAAAATCAAATTGCACCTTACTCCTGTCCATATTCCGCATGTAATTCATCGTCATCGCTTCAGCGCCACCTCTATCCATGACGGTATCAAGTATTAACACTTTTATCGGTTTATCCATGCTACTTCAACCTATTCTAATTTTCTCTTTATTATTAACTCGCGTTTATTATACACAATGGAGTTTGGAGGAATATCCTTGTTAACCACAGTACCCGCAGCTATCACGCTTCCTGTACCGATGGTAACTCCACGTAAAACAATTACGCCTGCTCCAAGCCATACATTATCTTCAATAACTACAGGTGATGTCTCAAAGCCCATATCGCGCATTACGCCTTGTTTTCTGAACACATGATCGTGATCATAGATGCAGACATTGGGGCCAAGCATTA
>CAZALQ010000281.1:307-1844 GCA_964485605.1 uncultured Oscillospiraceae bacterium | reverse complement strand
ATCGCCAATGCCTGAAAAGCTTCCAATACGAACTGTAGCGCCTTGTGTTACAGCAACTTGGCAATTACGATTGAGTGAAACATGTTTTCCAAACTTGATACATCCACCACGTCTTCTGCTTATCAACACATTGTTTTCGATTTTTATAGGGAATTGAAATCCTACCTTACCCACTGAAAATATCTGTAGTAGAGTAGCTTTTAATAAGCCGATTAGTATTACACAATATCTCATTCAAGACCTCTGTTTTAGTTTAAAATATGATCCCAGTTTGTAATCATATTTATCAGGATCATATTTCGCATAACCGCTAGAGTCAAAAAAAGTTAATTCTCCAAATATTATTTCCTGACCAGTATTATACAAATCCACTCTAACATGCAAAAATTGCTCTGATAAACGATTAACAATCGTTACCATTTCTTTGAAATTATACGGACAATCTATCTCTTCTGGAACTTCATGTCCCGCTTCTCGTACATTTACTTTTTTGAAATTCATATCAAAAGTACCAACTTTAATTGTTTCTCCTAAAATTCTATCACATATAACTTGACAAATCACTGGTTTTCCATTAAAACAAATAAACTTATAATCTGTTAATCCATGCGTGCTTTCATAATCTATTATTTTTTCTGCGATAATCCGATGCTTCTTAGCACCTTCATAATACACCCATTCTCGACCGCCACTTGGAATCACCTTTGTATGTACCCATTCATTCATCTGGCGACGATACGCTTCAAGATCTGCGTTCTTCTTATCCTTACAGATGATTACGGATGTTCCTCCACCACCAAGTGTATCTTTTAGCACAAATTGGTTTGGCAACTTATCAAAATTAATCTCGTCAGGGCTATTAAATACGCCGTAGCATTTATTAAGTATGTGTCCAAGCCCTAAGGACTCTACATATTTTCTAACTTCATATTTATCAGCGCATTGTACCATTAGCGGATCACGATAAAAAAGCTTATACCATTGAATCTTTTCTGTATAACGCTTTGGATTCTCCAAGTCAAGCTTTCTTCCGGTTTTGATACGATATTGCCATTTGATCATGGTCTTGTCAGGGACAAAAGAAAGAACGTCAAGTAAAGCCATTCGTATTTTTCTGCTTTTAATAAGCTTTTTATAATCCATTATCCTTTTCCAACCTCATTCACATAACTATCCACAACAATCTGTCGGTTGAATTCTTTTTCTACTTTCTGTCTCCCATTCAACCCCATCTGCATCCTCTCATCATTCGAGAGCCTCATAAACTGATCGATTGCCTCAATCAGTTTTAGCTCATTCTGACACGGAATCATAAAGCCATTCACGCCATCATCCACAACCTCTCGACAGCCTGAGCGATCCGTTGTAATAATCGGTCTACCTGATGCACATGCTTCCAAAAGCACATTGCTCAACCCTTCCGGGTAGTAGGTTGGATGAACGACACAGTGAATATCTTCAAGGAAGCTTGCAACATCACGGATCATGCCATGATATATGACTGTTCCATTATCGTTGTACTCATTGAGCTTTCCCT
>CAZALQ010000281.1:0-270 GCA_964485605.1 uncultured Oscillospiraceae bacterium | reverse complement strand
AAATCCACAGCTATGAAACTCTGCATTCGGATATTTCTTCTTAATGGATTTGGCAGCAGCAAGATAGAGATCGATGCCCTTTTCCTTCATAATTCGGCTGATAAAAGCAAATCTAACAGTACCCTTATCATCGGAAGGATAATTTCTTACGGGAAAACGTTCAAGGTTCACACCTGAACCAGGAATCAATTTGTGCTTACCTAATGCGATCTTATGATCGATAAATAGCTGTTGGTTCTCTTTGTTCTGGAAGAAAACGCGTTGTATATC
>CAZALQ010000280.1:0-2371 GCA_964485605.1 uncultured Oscillospiraceae bacterium | reverse complement strand
TCTTTGATGGCCTTGACATCGGGTGTAAACTGTTTCTTTGGAATGACCTTTAATGCTCTTAATCCTTTGCCCTTGAATCCTTTATATAGCTGCTGTGCGCCGACAACGAATCTTGCATATCTTGGAAAACATGATTCCAGAAGCGCTACAGCATCTATTTCAGACGGATGAGTAGAGAGAATTACAAAACTTCTTTTTTGCCTTTTCCATTCCTTGACCTTTTCATCGCTGCGAAGCCTAAAACCAAGGACGATGAAGCATGCAATTTTAAGTACAAGGGCGGTTATAAAGTAAAGCGCTCTTGTCCAAAACCCGATTTTAAGTGAACTATCTTTTTCCATATTATATATTGTAGCATGATTATTCATGAAATAGGGTAATAATGTCGGAAATATTTGGTTCAAATGCCATTTTATTTATAAAAAAACCGGTTCAAGTTTGAACCGGTTATCGCTGCATTTGCTTTAAACTAGCTTAAGTATCTGAATACACCCTTTACCTTACCGACGATAGTGCAATTATCAACGATAATAGGATCCATCTCAGAATTTCTGGGCTGAAGTCTTATATGTCCGTTTTCTTTGTAAAAGGCTTTTACCGTGGCCTCTGAGTCCATACCTTCAACCATGGCAACTACGATGTCGCCGTTATCAGCAGTGTTTTGCTCTTCAACAAGGACATAATCTCCGTTGAGTATTCCTGCTTCAACCATCGAATTTCCGTGTACTGAAAGCATAAAAGTATTCTTTTTACCAAGCTGTCCTGCAGGAAGGGGGAAGTATCCTTCTATGTTTTGCTCTGCAAGTATAGGTTCCCCTGCTGCAACTCTGCCGAGGATGGGAACTTCGGCTATTTCTTCATGAAGCTCCGGTTGATCGCTTTCAATTCCGTATCTATGTCTGCCGGATTCCTGTTTGATATATCCGGCCTCTCTTAAGGTCTCCATTGCCTTATGGACTGTAGAAGTTGATTTAATTCCAAGAGCTGCACACACATCCCTTGTAGTGGGAGGATAGCCTCTTTCCTTGGTATGTTGGGATATATATTCCAATATTCTTTTTTCTCTTTCTTTTAACTCAATCATAAGAATCCTCCGAAAACTATAACTCACATATATATTAGCACCTGAACAATCGTTTGTAAACAATTGTTTTATATATACAGATTGAAAAAAATATGTTATTCTGAAACATATTGATTTAGGGGTACATTTTATGGAAAAGAAATCTAAACTTAAAAAATTGTTTGCGCTGCTCCTTGCAGCAGTCCTGATCGTGTCTCTCTTTGCCTGCGGAAGCAAGAAGGAAGAAGTACCGGATGTTCCCGAAGAAGAGCAGGAACAGGGTGATGGTTCTCCTACTGTTACGCTCAGCCTTAACAAGCTTCTTGACCTTGCCAATGAAAGCTGGACTTTCAATGAGCTGATCTCAAGGATCTTTACCGACTATGTAGCATATACTGCAGATGACGGCATCACGATTAAGGTGGCTGAAAGAAAACAGGACGTTAGTGCTCCCGAATATGATTTCAGCAAGATCACAAAGGATGAAAAGGGATTTAAGTACTACGATATAGGTTCTGAAGAAAAGAAATCCTGGAAGGGCATAGATGTTTCTGCTTATCAGGGAGATATTAACTGGCAGGCCGTAGCTGACAGCGGAGTCGAGTTCGCATTCATAAGGCTTGGATACAGAGGCTATACTCAGGGTGCTCTGATCAAGGATGATTACTTTGATAAGAATGTTCAAGAGGCAATAGCCAGCGGCATTGATGTCGGAGTATATTTTGTAACCCAGGCAATTACCGTAGATGAAGCAAAGGAAGAAGCTCAGTACGTCCTTGATAATATTAAGTACTATGATATCACTTGGCCTATAGTATATGATATGGAAGGACACAGCAGCCAGGAAGCAAGAGCCAATAACATCTCTCTTGAAAAGAATACAGAGCAGATTGTAGCTTTCTGCGATACCATTAAGGAGGCCGGATATACACCAATGGTATACAGCAACACCAGATGGTTTGTAAGCAAGATCGACATGTCTCAAATCAAAGACTATGACATCTGGTATGCGTACTACAGAGACAATGTATACTTCCCCTACGATTTCAAGATCTGGCAGTTCAGCAATGAGGGAAGAGTAAACGGCATTGTGGGAGATGTAGATCAGAATATTTCATTTGTTAATTATTCAGCACAATAAGTCGGTTTATCAGATATGAGATAGTTTTCACCGTTTAGTCGTTTCGGCTAAACGGTGATTTTCATTAGGCAAAAACATAATAAATAACTTGACAAAGGGTTTGCCTTTTTGTATAATCTTCGAGCAAACAAGCAGAAGTTACCGCTTCTCGCCTTGGCAACAGGGGT
>CAZALQ010000279.1:0-2400 GCA_964485605.1 uncultured Oscillospiraceae bacterium | reverse complement strand
GATGTATCAGAATTCGATACACTTGATGAGCTCAAGAAAGATATCAAGGAAAAACTTCAGAAACAGACAGATGACAAGAATGCATATGATGCAAAGAACAAGGCACTTCTTGCACTTTGCGATGCAAACAAAATAGACATTCCGGAAGTCATGATCCAGGACGAGATCAATCAGATGAAGAACGATTATCTCCAAAGACTTGTCAATCAGGGAGTTTCTGCAGACGCAGTAAAAAAATATCTTGAGTCCGCAGATAAGACTTTAAACGATAACTTTAGACCTGATGCAGAAGCAAGAGTACATACAACACTTCTTGTTCAGGCTGTAGCAGCTAAAGAAGGAATCGAAGCAAGTGACGATGATCTTGAAAAGGAATATCAGTCCTATGCCGATATGTACGGTATGGAACTTGATAAGGTAAAGGAATCCCTTAAGGGAAGCGAATCTTATCTTAAGGAAGATATAGTTTACAGAAAGGCTGTAGACTTTATCTATGACAACGCTAAAATCGTTGAATCTAAGGAAAAAGCAGAGAAAAAAGAAGAGAAAAAAGAAGAGTAAAATATGAGCAATTTGGTACCAATTGTCGTTGAACAAACCGCAAGAGGTGAACGTTCCTATGACATTTATTCCAGACTTTTAAAAGACAGAATTATCTTTATCGATGGTGAAATAAGTGATGCCACTGCAAGTCTTGTTGTGGCTCAGCTTCTTTTCCTTGAATCAGAAGATCCCGATAAGGACATCAATATGTATATTAACAGCCCGGGCGGAGTTATTACTGCAGGAATGGCTATATATGACACCATGCAGTATATTAAGCCGGATGTATCAACTATCTGTGTGGGTATGGCAGCTTCCATGGCCGCATTCCTCCTTAGTGCAGGCACAAAGGGAAAGAGATATGTGCTGCCTAACGCAGAAGTCATGATACATCAGCCTTTAGGCGGAGCAAGCGGACAGGCATCTGATATTAAGATTGCTGCTGACCACATTGTTAAAATACGCAATAAGATGAATAAGATATTAGCTGCCAACACAGGACAGCCTCTGGAAAAAGTGGAGCAGGATACGGACAGGGATAATTATCTTGACGCTCAGGAGGCAGTCGCCTACGGTTTGGCAGATAAGGTGGTTGAGAAGAGATAAATGCCAAAATACGATAGTTCAAAAGAGCTTGTTTGCAGTTTTTGCAATAAGCCGCAGAGTATGGTCCGCCGTCTGATTGCAGGGCCTGATGTTTATATATGCGATGAGTGTGTCGCCATGTGTGTTGACATACTCGATGAGGAATTCGGAAAGATCAAAGAGGAAGCCCATGTTGATTTCACAGGTCCGCTTCCTACTCCTTCCGAGATTCATGATGCCCTAAATGACTATGTTATAGATCAGGACAGAGCAAAGAAGATTCTCGCAGTTGCTGTATATAACCATTACAAGAGAGTAAAGAATTTAGAAAATAAGAACAAAGAGACTGAAGAGGATTCAAGTCTTAAAGATGTTGAAGTTCAGAAATCCAATATTATCATGATTGGACCTACGGGCTCCGGCAAAACTTTGCTTGCACAGACCCTTGCTAAGCTTCTCGATGTTCCTTTCGCTATTGCGGATGCTACTGCATTAACAGAAGCCGGATATGTAGGTGAGGATGTAGAAAACATTCTTCTTAAGCTTATCCAGGCGGCAGACTGGGATATTGAAAAAGCTCAGAAGGGCATAATCTATGTGGATGAAATAGATAAACTTGCAAGAAAGACCGACAACCCATCCATCACCAGAGATGTTTCAGGTGAGGGAGTTCAGCAGGCACTTCTCAAAATACTCGAAGGTACCGAAGCCAATGTACCTCCTCAGGGAGGAAGAAAGCATCCGCAGCAGGAGTTTATCAAATTTGATACAACTAACGTTCTTTTCATCTGCGGAGGAGCTTTTGACGGACTCGATAAAATCATTCAAAGAAGACTTGGAGAAAAGACCATAGGCTTCAATTCGGAAGTTGTTTCCGTTAAAAAGGATGACCCGCATATTTTAGAGCAGGTTCAAGGTGAAGACTTGCTTCATTACGGACTCATCCCTGAGTTTATAGGCAGAGTCCCTGTTATTGCTACTTTGGAAGAACTCAGTATCGAAGCTTTGATGAGAATTATCACCGAGCCTAAAAATGCACTTTTAAAACAGTATAAAAAGCTTCTTGCCTATGATGGAGTAGATCTTGAAGTGGAAGATGATGCTGTAAGAGCAATAGCCGAAAAGGCAGCTGCAAAGAAGATAGGCGCAAGGGGACTCAGATCTATCATAGAAGAAACTATGACGGATGTGATGTATGAGGTGCCTTCAAGAAAAGATATTAAGAAAGTTATAGTTAAAAAGAGCGATATAGAAAAAGGAAAGATTGCAATA
>CAZALQ010000278.1:0-2406 GCA_964485605.1 uncultured Oscillospiraceae bacterium | reverse complement strand
TACATGTGGCTTGGTTCTTTCGAATTTTTCTTTTGCCATTTTATAAATCTCCTTATAATTATGCCGTGCTATCCACTTGAGTGCTCGGCCCTTTCAAACAATTCATTAAACCATAAAATCAAATGGTTTTCAAGATGATTTGTTTACTTATTAATTTTATCTACCATAGAATCAGGTAGTTTATCGAAGTGATCCATCTGCATTACATAGTTTCCGCGGCCTTGGGTCTTTGAACGAAGATCTGTTGCATATCCGAACATCTCGGAAAGCGGAACCATTGCATGTATGCTGACAGCACCGTTGAACATATCCGTTCCTTCGATACGGCCTCTTCTTGAGCTTAAGTCTCCGATAACATCTCCCATATATTCTTCAGGAGCTGTTACTTCAACCTTGAATATAGGCTCAAGGAGTATCGGAGCGGCCTTCTTCGCGGCTTCTCTGAATGCCATTGATGCGGCAATCTTGTATGCCATCTCGGAAGAGTCGACTTCATGGTATGAACCGTCAAAGAGCTCAACGCCCATATCCACAACCTGATATCCGGCCAAAGGACCGTTTTGCATAGCCTCCTGAATACCTTCGTCGATCTTCGGAATGTATTCCTTTGGAATAACACCGCCGACGATCTTGTTGACGAATTCGTATCCTGAACCTGCTTCTCTTGGATAGATGCGGATCTTGACATGTCCATACTGTCCGTGTCCTCCGGACTGCTTGACATACTTGTTCTCTTCGATCGCCTCTTTTGTGATAGTTTCCTTGTAAGAAACCTGAGGCTTACCGACATTAGCTTCAACCTTGAATTCACGGAGAAGTCTGTCGACAATGATTTCAAGATGGAGTTCGCCCATTCCTGCAATGATTGTTTGTCCTGTATCAGGGTCTGTATATGTCTTGAATGTCGGGTCTTCTTCTGCAAGCTTTGCAAGTGCAATACCCATCTTTTCAAGACCGGCCTTGGTCTTTGGCTCAATTGCAATCTGGATAACAGGATCCGGGAATTCCATTGATTCAAGTATAATAGGATGCTTTTCATCACAGAGCGTATCGCCTGTGGTTGTGTCCTTAAGACCGACTACTGCTGCAATATCGCCTGCATAAACCGCATCGATTTCCTCTCTGTGGTTTGCATGCATCTGCAGAATACGTCCCATACGTTCCTTCTTACCCTTAACGGAGTTGTAAACATATGAGCCTGTCTCAAGGTGTCCTGAATATACTCTGAAGAAAGCGAGCTTTCCGACGAAGGGGTCTGCCATGATCTTGAATGCAAGAGCGGCAAAAGGCTCGCTGTCGCTGGAATGTCTCTCTTCCTCTTCTTCTGTCTTGGGCACAAAGCCCTTGATGGCCGGAATGTCCACAGGAGACGGCATGTAGTCTACTATACCGTCAAGAAGGAGCCGAACGCCTTTGTTCTTGTATGCGGAACCGCAAAGAACAGGAACTGCTTCTCCTGCTATGGTCATCTTTCTTAAGGCTGTCTTGATTTCCTTCTCTGTAAGCTCTTCGCCGTCCAGGTACTTCATCATAAGCTCTTCGTCGGAACCTGCAACAAAGTCAAGAAGTTTTTCTCTGTATTCTTGTGCCTTTTCCATCATATCCGCCGGGATATCGAATTCGTCTATGACTGTACCAAGGTCATCCTCATAGATTTCGGCCTTCATTTTGATAAGATCAACTTCACCTTTAAAGTCTGCTTCAGCACCTATAGGAAGCTGAACAGCTACAGCAGGTGCATGGAGTCTGTCTCTTATCATATCCATTACATGATAAAAGTTTGCGCCCATGATATCCATCTTGTTGATGAAAATCATTCTTGGAACACCATATTTTTCAGCCTGTCTCCAAACTGTTTCAGACTGAGGCTCTACGCCTCCCTTTGCGCAAAGGACTGTGACAGCACCATCCAGAACACGCAGAGAGATCTTTCTACCTCAACGGTAAAGTCCACGTGGCCCGGAGTGTCGATGATGTTGATCCTTGTGTTTTTCCATTGGCACGTCGTGGCTGCAGAGGTAATAGTAATACCACGCTCTTGTTCCTGCTCCATCCAGTCCATAGTGGCCGTACCGTCATGGGTCTCGCCTATCTTATGGGTCTTTCCGGTGTAGAAAAGGATACGCTCAGTCGTAGTAGTCTTACCGGCATCAATGTGTGCCATGATTCCGATATTTCTAGTATTTTCGAGTGTAAACTGTCTTGGCATCTTAACCTCTTACTAGAAGCGATAGTGAGCGAATGCTCTGTTAGCTTCTGCCATCTTGTGTGTGTCTTCCTTCTTCTTGACGGATGCGCCAAGTCCGTTGGAAGCATCAATAAGTTCTTTTGCAAGTCTTTCGGACATTGTTCTTTCAGATCTTGCTCTTGTGTACTGTGTAAGCCATCTTAAGCCAAGTGTCTGGC
>CAZALQ010000277.1:909-2406 GCA_964485605.1 uncultured Oscillospiraceae bacterium | reverse complement strand
GTTCCCTGATAGCAACAGCTATTGCCCTTGATCCTCTCATCATGAGACCTTCGAGTATTGCCTGTCCCCCTACCTTTGTAGGGCTGGCATTTTTCATAAATATTCTGTTTAGATCCATATTAAATCACTGTCTTTTTAAAGCGCTGGATAAAGTCTGCATTCTTTCTTGACTGTGCCAGCTCAAGTACTATTCTTTCTGTTGCTTCTGCAACTCCCCAGTCAGCTACTGCCCTTCTCATGAGCCATACAGCTTCAAGCTCTTCCTGGGACATAAGCAGGTCTTCGTTTCTTGTACCCGATTTATTAAGGTTAATTGCCGGGAATATTCTCTTCTCCTGAAGTTTTCTGTCAAGGTGAAGCTCCATGTTGCCGGTGCCCTTAAACTCTTCAAAGATCATATCATCCATTCGGCTTCCCGTCTCAATAAGGGCTGTGGCAAGAATCGTAATACTTCCTCCCTCTTCCATGTTTCTGGCAGAACCAAAGAATTTCTTCGGCTTGTATAAAGCAACAGGGTCAAGACCGCCGGAAAGGGTCCTTCCGGAACTTGGCTCAACCAGGTTATATGCCCTTGCAAGCCTTGTTATGGAATCAAGGAGTATTATTACATCTTTTCCATGTTCTACAAGCCTTCTTGCTCTTTCAAGAACCATCTCGGCTACCTTAACATGATGCTGTGGCTGTTCATCAAAAGTCGAATATATGACTTTTCCCTTAATAGATCTTTGCATATCCGTAACTTCTTCAGGTCTTTCGTCTACAAGAAGAACTATGAGTTCTGCATCGAGATTCTGTGCTTCTATGGCGTGGGCTATTTGCTTAAGCAAGGTAGTCTTTCCTGCCTTTGGAGGTGCAACTATAAGGCCTCTTTGTCCCTTTCCTATGGGAGCAACAAGATCAACAAGTCTCATAGAAAGGACAGAAGACCCCTTTTCAAGATTGATTCTTTCATTGGGGAATACGGGCGTGAGCATTGAGAAGTCTTTTCTCGTCTTGGCAACTCCAGGTTCATCCCCATTTACGGTCTTAACATAAAGAAGTGCCCCAAATCTTTCGCCTGCACCCGGTTTTCTTGCGATGCAGCAGATTTCATCTCCTGTTTTTAAATTGAACCTTCTTATTTGGGCCGGCGATACGTATACATCCCTATCAGATGTCAGGAAGTTATCAAATCTAAGGAAGCCAAAGCCCGCATCAGCAAGGTCCAGTATTCCTGTTGTTTCATATCTGTTGTCCGGAGCTTCTTTTTCTTCTGAAACAGCCTCTGCGTCTTCGATTTCTGCTGTTTCTGCATCAGTTTTTACCGGCTCTTCTTTTCTTTCATCTTCTGCTTTTGCTTCTGGAGCTGCTTCTTCCGCAGAGGATTGCTGCGCTTCTTCATGCATCTTTGTCATGATGTCAAGAAGCTCACTTTTTTTAAGTTTTGAAGCATTCTCAATATTAAGAGCAGCAGCGATTTCTCTCAGCTCAGCAAGTTTTTTGTCTTTTAAAATATCG
>CAZALQ010000277.1:0-899 GCA_964485605.1 uncultured Oscillospiraceae bacterium | reverse complement strand
TTAAAAAAGGAAATAATAATTGCACTATAAAAAATTCTTCAGTTATATCAAAGGGGCTTTTTAGAAGCAGAATTATGTGCTTCTGTAAAGAATACTACATTCAGAACTTTCTTCATCGGTTATTATACCCGATAAATGTGTTTTTGTCTTGAAAAATAAAAAAAATCCCCTGCATTTGCAGGGGAATTGTAAATTACTTCTGAGTATGTTCCTCGACGTACTTAACAAGGTTTGCAACTATATTGAATTCTTCTGTCATTTCATCAGGAATCTCGATTCCGAATTCATCTTCGATCTGAGTCAGTACATCTACAGCATCGAGGCTGTCTGCATTAAGATCCAGCATTAAATCTGTTTCCATTGTAATCTGCTCCGGATCGATTTCAAGCTGATCTGCAATAAGCTGTCTTATTTTTTCAAATACCATTGTACCCTCCTATTTACTCCTGCAATGCGCAAGGAGTTTTATTACCTTAGAATTATATACGAAATACAAATTTAAAGCAACTGTTTGAAAATTTAATCCTATTCCTCCAGTTTATGAAGGCCTGTCTCTATATTTAACCCTGGGAATACATCAAGCTCAAGGCTTGAATACTTTCCTTCCCTTGCCTTGTGATATGCAGCTGCCGCTATCATCGCTCCGTTGTCCGTACAGAAAATCGGAGAAGGAACAAAAAGCTTCTTGCCGTTGCTTTCAAGAGCATCATTTAATCTCTTTCTAAGCCTTGAATTACATGCTACTCCTCCGGCGAGTACAAGGTAGGGAGCCTTTGTCTCTTTCATTGCGAGCATGACCTTATCAACAATAACATCTACAACTGCCTCTTGGAAAGATGCTGCTACATCTGCTGCATTTACCTCAATACCCTTTTGCTCTGCATTGTGCATATAGTTTA
>CAZALQ010000276.1:0-2406 GCA_964485605.1 uncultured Oscillospiraceae bacterium | reverse complement strand
ACACTTTTCCGAAACTGTTGTAGGCATAGCGCTCGCAGTGCAGCAGATCACGGTTTTCGTTTTCTGTCCTGCTTTCCAAGAGCAGTCCGTCCACTCCGTATTCGTTCACGGTGTATACGGGCATGCTGTCCGGCCATACTTCAAAATACTTGGAAACAGCCAGTCTTCCTTCTCCGTCCAGCCAGATAAAATACGGAAGGGCTTTCGCATATTCCCTGTTTCTGTACAAACCTGTAGCAGCCTCGCCTATATTTGTTTCCATAATATGAACTTAGCAATACAAGAATCCAAGTCCCTTATCTTCAAATACGAAGTTCATTCTTTCGTAGAATGGTACAAGGTCATCCTTTAGCAACGTGATATGAACATCCCTATCTCCATATTCTTTCTTCGCAAGCGCGATTGCTTGTTTGACAAGTTCCGTACCCACGCCTTTTCCTCTTCTATTTGGAAGTACATAAACGTCTGACTGCACGAGGACTGGTTTTCCGTTCCTTCCAAGTTCTCCTTCAGACTCCCCTATCCAGCAGATCCCGATGATCTTTCCCTCATCGAATGCCCCGAGCCAACTTTTCTGATAGTACTCGACTGCATCTTTTTGTATCGATTCAATCTCCCAACCAAAATAAAAGCCGTTATCCGGATCTGAAGGCTCTGCTTCATAAGCTTCAAAAAAATCTAAGAGTGTATTAACATCCCTTGGCTGTGTGTATCTGATTTCTATTTCCATGTCTATTTTCCTTTCAGTAATCTGTGATTATTATAGCTTATATACCATATGAAAAAAAGACCAGATAGAAGATATTTACGTTCGTGAAGACATCTTAGAATCGGCATTCTATACGGCTTCATCTGTATATATCTCCTGAGTCAATTTTTCTATGGTAGCGATAATACAATCGTGATTATCGGGATTACACAGAAATTTAGATACAGCAACCATCAATGCATACTGTGTTATCTTATGCATATCACAAAACTCCTGTAATAGCTTTTCCGTCCCATCCTCCAGAAAGAAGGATACCGTTACACATTTTTCTGATTCCTCATAATTCAGATCTTTTTCAGCAAAAAACTTCTCTTTTGACGCAGCTGTCAACTTACCGTCCTTTACAACTGCATCCCGCAAGAATCGAACACTGTTTACTCCTGTGGTAACGTCCTGATACACTACCATGTGTACGCCCCATTTTAGCTGAACGATTTCCAGGAACCTATAACCGTCTGCTTTCATCCTCTTGACCATCTCTTCTACACTCATTACTGTCACCAATACCCTTTCACCTTTCTTGGAATAAGCAAATATATATACATGATCTCCATACAACTTAAACAGTTTCGACCTGCCGCAGTAAACATTCCTTGTAATTAGACTCGCAGCAGCCGGATCTTTTCTTTTCAAGATTTCCAGAGTCTTCCCGTTTTTCCAAGCGTACTTGACCATTCTCCTATATGCATCGTTATGCTGATCTTTCACCCTTTCATGCAATCTTTTACGAGCATGATCTGTGATGATGATTTTTCTGCGGTCCATTGCTATTCGCTCTTATACAGATGATGTATCCCTGTATACTCCCAAGTCTTTGTATCTATGAGAAGGAATTCCTGAGATCCTATAGCTTCGCCGTTTTTATATGTCGAAAAAACATCGCAAGAGATCACATTCCTTTTTCTCTCAATTTGATGTCTCGGAGTATGGCCGACGACTTGAAGAAGTCTTCTGGGCTTGTACATCCTGTAATCACCATATTGCGGTCTGAGCCATATAGGAGAATAGTTTTGCCACATTTGATCTCTTCCAAAGCTATTGATCTGCCTTATAACTGCATCTATGTCATTGTAGGTCGAAGCCTTCGTAAAAGCTTTGACGAAGGAATCTGTTTTGTCTTTCATTAAATCTTCAGCTGCATCAAACATCCAGTTCTTCAGATGTACATCAGGTATAACTAATACTCGCATTAAACAATCTCCGTTCAAATATCGTTATTATCTTTCGTATATATAATAGACCATCATTTTTTCACCGTCATTCAACTTGGAGTTTAAACTACGAGGAAGTTGGTGAATAGAAAAGACCTGCAAGTTTCTCTTACAGGTCTTTGTTTTTTTCGTCGATCTTATGTTTTTAATTGCGATTAAGTAACTTATCCACGGTATAAACCAAGAATCATAGTACCTTTAAAGGAATAAGTCATCAAGAAGGATTTCCTTTTGAACGATCCCGCTATACTTCCCCTTCTTTAACCCATATGTAGTGATCATTATCAGCTGTATAGTCTTTCTTGATCCTGTCACACGCCTAAAGCTGTCTATTTTATTTCGTGACATGCTCACCCGGCCTATATAGGCCAGGGCTTCCTGCTCAAGAGAGGCAGCCCTCTCAGGTAAAACAGGCTATCCCCGCGT
>CAZALQ010000275.1:0-2408 GCA_964485605.1 uncultured Oscillospiraceae bacterium | reverse complement strand
AGTTCACTTTGATCTTCCTGCAAAAGCAATTTCAGGAAGCCCTTCCTCAGGATATTGAGATGGTTTTACAGCAGATGTAATAAAGTCTGCTGATTTTATAATCATACCAATGCCTCTTTTAATGCGTCATCGATGGTATTAAGAAGTACAAACTGCATGTCATTTCTGACGCTTTCAGGAAGGTCCTCTATATCCCTCTTGTTATCTGCAGGCAGAAGTACCTTCTTTATACCCATTCTGTGAGCTGCAAGAGCTTTTTCCTTAAATCCGCCTATGGCAAGCACTTTACCCCTAAGAGTGATTTCACCTGTCATGGCGACATCTTTTCTTACCGGTCTTCCGGTAAGGGCAGAAACAACGGATGTGCACATAGTAACGCCTGCGCTCGGACCGTCCTTTGGAACTGCACCTTCAGGAATATGAATATGAATATCCTTATCCTTATAGAAATCAGGATCAACGCCAAGCTTTTTCTGGTGTGCTCTAATATAGCTTATGGCTGCCTTCGCAGATTCCTGCATGACATCTCCAAGTTGTCCGGTCAAAAGAATATGTCCCTGGCCCGGAAGAACCGCAGTCTCGATAAACAGGGTTTCTCCGCCTACGACTGTCCATGCAAGTCCTGTAGCTACACCCACCTCGTTCTTCCCGAGAAGCTTATCATAAAAGACCTTCTTCTTTCCGAGATAGTCTTCTATGTTCTTGGATGTAACGCTGTGCTTTGTATTATCTCCCTCAACAACCTTTCTTGCGACTTTGCGGCATACTGAGCCTATATTCTTTTCAAGGCTTCTTACACCGGATTCTCTTGTGTAGTTATTGATAATGGTAGTAATAGCGGATTTGCTGATGCTTATTTGCTTTGAAGTAAGACCGTTTGCCTTGATCTGCTTTGGAACAAGGTACCTGAGTGCGATCTGAGTCTTTTCCTCAAGAGTGTATCCGGAAAGATCCAATACCTCCATTCTGTCAAGAAGTGGTCTTGGAATAGTATCGGTATCATTAGCTGTCGTTATAAACAACACCTTTGAAAGATCAAAGGGCACTTCAAGATAATGATCGACAAATTCTTTATTCTGCTCCGGGTCAAGAACTTCCAATAGAGCAGATGCAGGATCTCCTCTGAAATCAAGCCCTATTTTATCCACTTCATCAAAGAGGAATACGGGATTGTTCTTTCCGCATTCTTTAATGAGAGTCATTATACGGCCCGGGATCGCGCCAACATAGGTCCTTCTGTGTCCCCTTATTTCAGCCTCATCTCTGACGCCGCCAAGGGACATGTGAACGAACTCTCTTCCTGTTGCCCTTGCAACAGATTTAGCTATAGATGTCTTTCCTACTCCCGGAGGACCTACAAGGCAAAGTATGGGAGCCTTGTTATCATCTGAAAGATGACGTACAGCCAAGAATTCAACGATACGGTCCTTAACCTTTTCCATGCCGAAATGATCCTCATCGAGAACCTTTTCAGCAGCGAGAAGATCCAGTTCTTCTCCCGAAGATTCATTCCAAGGAAGGTCAAGAACGCTTTCTATATAGTTTCTGTATACAGGAACATCAGGTGCGTTGGACGGCATCTTTGAAAACTTGTCGATTTCCTTTTCGATCTTCTGTGTTACAGCTTCTGAAAGGTGCAAATCGTAAAGCTTTTTGCGGAGGGCTTCTGCCTCATCGCCGGTGCCCTGTCCGTCGCCGAGCTCTTCCTGTATAGCTCTTATTCTTTCTCTTAAATAGTATTCTCTTTGGTTTTTATCCATGGAATTCTTGACCTTGGAATGGATCTTATCCTCCAATTTAAGAATTTCATTTTCTCTTTTAAGAATATCTATTATAAGTCTTAGTCTTTTCTTAACATCAAGAGTGGACAGAACTTTCTGAGCATCTTCAGTATTAAGCTGCATCATTGATGCTATGGTATCAGCAAGTTTTCCGCCCTGCTTTATAGTGTCAATTGCAACAGTATTCTCTCTGCTGTGTCTTGGGTGCTTTTCTGAATATTCATCATAAAGCTCCAAAGCTGTTCTCATTAAGGCTATAACATCAGCTTCAGGATTCTCAGGGTCATCTTCTTCTATTGTGCTGACCGTAACCAAAAAGTACGGCACTTCCTGATTGACCTCATCAAGGTTTGCCCTATAAAGTCCGTCGACCAATACTCTGACGTTATCACCCGGGAGTTTGAGCATTTGCTTTACTCTTGCAACGGTCCCTATATTATAAACGTCCTTCGCTGTGGGAAGATCGGTGTTGACGTCCTTTTGAGCAGCCAAAAACACGGTCTGATTCATAAGCATGGCTCTTTCCAAAGCCACAATGGATTTCTCTCTTCCCAGATCGAAATGCACTACCATACCCGGATATACATTGACTCCTCTAAGGGGAATCATTGGCATAAGTTCGCTCAT
>CAZALQ010000274.1:0-2416 GCA_964485605.1 uncultured Oscillospiraceae bacterium | reverse complement strand
GCCTTCGGACATCTTCCCTTATTCTTCGATATATATGCGTCTTTATCTGCTGGGACTCATACCGACCATGATCTACAATGTCGGATCAGGTATTCTGAGAGCGGTCGGTGATTCGAAACGTCCCCTGTATTTTCTGATCGTTTCCTGTCTTGTGAACATCGTACTGGACATCGTGCTGGTAGCCGTCTTCCGTCTGGGCATCACCGGTGTGGCGGTGGCTACCGTCATATCCCAGGTGGCTTCGGCCCTGCTGGTACTGTATGTCCTGGGCAGAAAGGGTGTCGTTTATCACTACGATCTCAGAAAAGACTTTACTTTCAATTACGCCTTCCTGAAGATGATCGTCATGATCGGTCTGCCGATGGGTGCAGAAGATGAAGATGTACTTGATGAAGATCAGTCCGAACTCGTACAGGCAGCAATTGATTTTCTCGACGTATCAGCAGTCGAAGTTATGACTTCAAGAGTTGACCTCATAAGTATTGATATTGATGACGATCCAAATGAAATCGAAAATATAATCTTTACATCGGATTGTTCCAGAATCCCGGTATATAAAGACAGTATCGATAATATAATCGGCATTCTTCACACAAATCATTATCTCAAAGCGAGAACAGAAAATGATAAAGTAAACATCGAAGATCTTCTTATGGATCCTTGTTACGTATACAAAACGACCCGTCTTACAACCGTTCTTGATCTAATGAGAGAACAACAGATGCATCTTGCAATTGTATGCGATGAATACGGCGGAACCCTTGGTATCGTCACCATGGAAGATATACTCGAAGAAATAGTCGGCGATATATGGGATGAAACGGATACTATAGAAGAAGATGTTAAAGAGATTTCCGAGACCAAATTTGAACTTGACGGTGATCTTTCTATTTCAGAATTTTGCGAACTTTTAGGCTTAGATGAAGAAGAACTTGAATCTGAATCAGAAACTGCCGGAGGATGGGCTTTGGAGCATTTTGAGACTTATCCCAATGACGGTGACTCCTTTGAAGATGAAGCTTTATCTGTTAAGATTCTAAAAATTGAAGACAGACGTGTTCAAAAGTTATATGTTGAAAAGCTGGAAAATGAAGAAGAATAATTATTGATATTATTCTAAATTGTTGAAATACCTATTTACCTACTGTATAATAGGGATAATATTTAAGGAGTATATTATGTTTTCAACAAAAGGAAGATACGCAATACGCGTAATGATCGATCTTGCAGAAAATGACTGCGGTAATTACATACCTTTAAAAGATATAGCTGAAAGTCAGCAAATTTCAAAAAAATATCTTGAAATAATCGTAAAAGAAATGGTTTCCGGAGGTCTGATAGTCGGAGCCAGCGGTAAAGGCGGCGGTTACAAACTGCTGAGAAAACCTGAAGAATATTCCGTAGGAGAAATTATTGAACTCATGGAAGGCTCCCTTGCATCTGTAGCATGTTTAGTAGACGGTGCAATGCCCTGCCCCAGAGTTTCTGAATGCGAAACGATTTCCCTTTGGGAAGAATATGATAAACTTACTCACGACTTTTTCTACAGTAAACATTTAAGTGATTTGATAAACAAAAAAACGGCCTAAGCCGTTTTTTTGTTGTTTCATAAATATCTCTATCTATTTCGTCAGGAGACAGACAGATTCAATGTGTTTAGTCATCGGAAAATTATCATATGCCATCAAATGCTCTATATTATAACCTTCCTCTATTGCATTCTTAATATTTACTGCCATAGTTTTAGGATTGCATGAGATATATATGATCTGATCCACTCCGTAGGATAATATTTGTTTCATTGCCTTTGGAACAATTCCGCTGCGTGGAGGGTCAACAAGTATCACATCCGGTTTATCCTCTATTGCTGATAAAGCCTTATTAACATCTTCTGCAATAAAGGTGCAATTGTCGATATTATTAAGAATTGCGCTTTCCCTTGCTGTATTCACAGCTTCTTCGACTATTTCTACGCCTATTACCTTTTTAGCATTTTTAGCTGCTATTTGAGAAATTGTACCGGTACCGCAGTAAAGGTCAAATACCGTCTTTCCATCAATATGATCTATCAATGAAACTGCATCAGAATACAGTCTTTCTGCAGCATCGACATTGGTTTGGAAAAAGCTGAAAGGACCTATCTTGAATTTAAGTCCTGATATGATCTCTTCGTAATAATCTCTTCCGTAAATAATATCCATACTGTCGCACTTTACAACATCTGCAACAGTATCGCTGATTGTATGGAGTATTCCGACTATTTCATCTTGAAGTTTAAGCGATAAAAGCTTTTCTTTATATGATTCGCCGTCAAAGACTTCTTCCGATGAGGTAACAATATTGATCAGAAGCTGCCCTGTCCTTACGCCTCTGCGTATTATGAGATTCCTTAAAAATCCTTTATGTAATTTTTTAT
>CAZALQ010000273.1:236-2418 GCA_964485605.1 uncultured Oscillospiraceae bacterium | reverse complement strand
GTTCTACAGTATCCACAGACGCTTTCAAACCAAGGAGTCCCTTCAAGAACTTCATGCCTTTCTTCAGCATGGAAGGATCATTCGGTATTGTTCCTTTGGAATTGGTTATTATCAGATTACCGGTATTGTTTATTGCCTCCTTTTCACTATTGGAAACGATGCTGTAACCGTTCAGGTCTATCGTGATTACCTTATCTGCGGGAATGTTGAGTTCTTCAGTAACATCTTCCTCCAGTGCGATAACATCATCCGGCTCCATATGGTTGATAGCATCCTGGATCGATGTGTAGTAGTCTCCATTAATGGATGCCGCGGGTTCACCGATTATCACTCTGATGGGTTTCTCTGCCTGATGACCGAGGTACGAGATGTAGATTTCGTTATCCTTTGCAGTAGACCAGTAATGATCCTGGTTGTCTGGATCATTCCCCCCGAAACTGCCGTTTCCATTATCCCATATCCTGAGGAAATCATGCGGCAATTCAACACCATTCTCGTCAAAGAATCCATAACGATCTTCCTGGAAAGTATATACCGTTTCATTATCATCAAGATCTGTGATAGTTATACTATCTCCCTGCTTGAACAGTATATAAGCTGTCATGGTTCCTGGATCACCTTTTCTTCCGAACCAACAACTGCTTATGTACTCTATACCGTCTTCAGTGTATGCTATATCGCAGTCATAGTCCTTAGCATTGATCGGGTGTGTCATATTGATAGAGACAGATTTAACATAGTCATCTTTAATGTTAAACGTTCTGGTTATATCCAAGCCGCCTAAACTCCAGCCTTGACCAACTTCTCCTGATCCCGCAGGAGCTTCACTTCCACCCACAAGTGGAAGCGCTTTGCCATTTTCGTCAACAAAGTTTTTAGTTTGGAGACCCAACGGGTGATATTGATATGTGTATCTCGAAGTCGTTCCATCGCTGTATTCAACTTCAATCACATCCCCATCATAGAAATACGGTACATAGATTTGATCGCTTCCTGATACTCTATACGCATACATCTGTTGAGCAGGTATATATTCATACGAAACGACTTCTCCTTTTTCTTCAACAGTTGCCTGAACCAGACAGCTACAGCCGTTATATCTAATTTCCTGATAGTTGTTTGAACCTACCTCCCAGTGTTTCTTATACTGACTGTACTCACCTGCATCTGTGTAGATCTGTCCACTGAGTATCTCTCCATTTTTGTCTCTGAAAAAGTTATTGTAATAGGTATATTCAACTTTTTCATTATTTGTGTATGTTACTGTCAAACGGTTGCCTTCGCTATAGGCGTAGGGAACGCTATAATAGTAAAAGTCAGGATTTCCCTGATCATCATTTATCCAGTAGCCTCCAACATTTTTGTAGTATTCCAGAGGATATGCATATTCAAACTCTATTTCTTTAACAATACTCTCCAGATAATTGTATTCTACGGAGAACTCAAATCCCTTGTACAAGAATTGTTTCTGATATACCCCCGGTGCTGTCCAGGATTCAATATCATCATCTTTATACAATGGCTCTATTGAACCATCAAGAGGCTCCCCATTAGAATAAAAACCTTCAGAAAGCACATTATACCCGTTTTCATCTTTGCCTTTACCATAACCATATGTATAGACCTTCTGACTGCCATCTTTCAATGTTACGGTCAGTTCATCTCCAACTGACCAAGGCGAATAGTAATCACCTATCCAATCGGATCCGCTTTCGTATTTAGTTACAGGCTCAACAGGAGTATATTCAATGGATGAGACTGGGCTATCAATAAATTTTACAGGTTTTTCAATAACAAAATCTTTACAATTGATTATTAATTTATAATTATTATCTGTATTATTGATATGGAACCATATATCATTCTTAGTTATAACTTGGTCATCCTTGTAAACAAATCCGTATTCATACTGGCTGCTGTCTTTATTTAAATAACGGCTGTATGTATATTCATCTGTACCGTTGACAATAAATTTATTGCCCTCTCTATAAATCTGAGTGGGATCAATATTATATTCAGCACCCCACGAATAAATTGCAACATCACCGTTATAGATATATAGATCATCAACCGGTATGAAATCGATACTCTTAATAGGATTATCTGTAATCGTTACCGTAAGATCATAAGTTTTTCCAAGCAGTGAAACGTTAAAATAATTATTGCTTCCTACCGTCCAAGG
>CAZALQ010000273.1:0-226 GCA_964485605.1 uncultured Oscillospiraceae bacterium | reverse complement strand
AGTGTGATTTTGGTCACTGTTTACCTTTAATTCAACATACTTGTCTGAAAGCAATTCTCCGCTGCTGTTTATGAAGTCATTCTGACGAGTTTGCTCATTGTACTTATAAACATATTCTTCAACGGTTCCATTAGTCGTGTAAACTTTGAGCACATTACCATCCCACCAAATATTAGGCTCATTATAGTAATAGAACTCATCAAATTTCCACTGCTGATCCGTCTCA
>CAZALQ010000272.1:2090-2439 GCA_964485605.1 uncultured Oscillospiraceae bacterium | reverse complement strand
GGGGTCTATATAAATATCACGAAGCGTTAACACGTTATAATGGCGATAAGCCATCGTTAACAATAAATACAGGTCACAGGTCGCATTTTCACTATAAGTGGAATAGGATTCCTACTGTCAGAGAAAGTGCCAGATTACAATCATTCCCGGATGATTTTATTTTCTATGGAAACAAGTCAGAACAGTATAAACAAGTTGGTAATGCAGTACCCCCTATTTTAGGACAAGCAGTAGCAGAACAACTCAAATTTGCACTCGATAAAGATGATTATAAAATAAAAATGATAGATCTGTTTGCTGGATGCGGTGGACTTGAGGATGGATTCTTGCAGACCGGGAGATATACAGA
>CAZALQ010000272.1:736-2059 GCA_964485605.1 uncultured Oscillospiraceae bacterium | reverse complement strand
CCACAAGTGAATACTTTAGTAAACAGATTAGAAAGCAAATGGGGAATGTCAGATGCTAGAGAAAGAGTAATGCACTTTGATATTCAGAGAGAGGAAGAACTATTTAAAGGTTGGGACGATCCTGAATTTGGAAAAGGAAAAGGATTAGACTTTTATATCGATGAAGCGGGCGGCATTGATATTATTATAGGAGGGCCCCCTTGCCAGGCGTATTCTATAGCAGGACGCGTAAGAGATGAAAATGGAATGCGTGACGACTACAGAAACTATCTTTTTGAGCATTATCTGAATGTAGTTAACCGATATAGGCCAAAAGTATTTTTGTTTGAAAATGTACCCGGCATTTTGAGTGCTGCTCCTGATGGGAATCCTATTACAGATAGAATACGTGCCGGATTTGAGTCGATAGGCTACAGTATAATTGATGATCTTAGGACTGCTAAAATAAATGCTGCAGATTATTCTGTACCTCAGAATCGTGAGAGAATGATTATACTTGGTATAGATAACAGAAAATATCATGATGCACAGGTAATATTAAATAAATTCTATGGTGAATTATTACCAGCATATAAAACAGATAATAAGAAAACAGTTTACGATGCAATAGGAGATCTTCCGGCATGTTTGCCGTATTTTGATGAAGAACATCACAAAAAACATATATCTCACAGCGTTCCCGAAACACCGATAACTTGGCATAGACCTCGGTATCATAATCTGCGTGACATGGACACATTTAAATTATTGGCGGAAGATATTGAAACAGGGAGACGTGAATTTGATAGTAAAAAAATAAGTGAGCTTTACGAAGAAAAAATAGGATCCAAGTCACCCATTCACCGTTATCATGTTTTAGAGTCCGATCAGCCTAGCACTACTATAATTGCGCATCTTTACAAAGATGGTAACAGATTTATACATTATGATTCCAGGCAATGCAGAACAATTACAGTAAGAGAGGCTGCAAGATTACAATCCTTTGATGATGATTTTAACTTTATTGGGTCCCAGGGAAATGCATACCAGATGATAGGCAATGCAGTGCCTCCACAGCTGGCAAAAAAGGTTGCACTGGCATTATATGACTTGTTTGAAAACAGTTTAAACTAATAATAGGTGGTGAAGAAATGACAGTTAAGACAAAACAGCTGTTATCTGAGATCACAGATGCACTGTATGCTAAAAAAGCTGTTTTGCTATCCGGTACATCTGGTGTGGGTAAAACCTATTTAGCTAAGTTGGCAATACAGCAGCTGAGCAAACGTGAATATAGTTGTTTCCCAGAAAGTGAAGAACAAGATGTGTATACGGAAATAATAT
>CAZALQ010000272.1:0-726 GCA_964485605.1 uncultured Oscillospiraceae bacterium | reverse complement strand
AGTAGTAATTCATATGAGGATATTGTTGGAGGAATAACTGTTCAACCTGAAAATGGGAATCTCATTTTTAGATATGAGGATAAAATATTAATAAATACTATTGATAAAGCCGCTAGTGATTATAAGGCAAAAAAAGGCACGAAATATATTATCCTTTTAGATGATATCCAAAGGACTGATCTTTCAATCATTTTTGGAGAAACAATTAATGCTATTGGGGCCGAAGGAAAGACAGCTAAATTGCATCTAAATACGGGTAGGGCTATTGAAGTAACACCTAATTTCTATATTATCGCTACCTTCAATCCAACTGAAAGCAATGGTGTTACTTTCCCCCAAAAAGTGTTTGACAGTTTTTTCGTGGTTGATATTCAGTCAGACTCTGCGTTTATTACAGATGACCGTAATTCAGATAATGCAATATTGTTTGACCGTGTTAGAAATATTATTATTAATGATCTTGACATTCAGTATAAAACAAGTGTTAACGAACAAAACAGGTTTATTTTAGGGCATGGTTTTTTTTCAGGAAGTGATTTAAATCTAAAAATAAAGGTTCTAGTAATTCCTATATTAAAACAGTATATAGCTGATGGAATTCTCGATGGATCAGCGGAGGACTCAATTAAACTATTAGCCTCTTTATGTAATAGTAAAAGAAAAAAGCAAAAGGCGACGGAAGCGGAAATATTTAGTGATTATAAAAAAAATATTACTGCCGAGATG
>CAZALQ010000271.1:0-2447 GCA_964485605.1 uncultured Oscillospiraceae bacterium | reverse complement strand
CGGTCTATCTATTGTTTTCGGTTGCTTGCTTCTTTACCGTACATGAGCATTGTATCTGGGCTTGTTTTACCGCTTTCTATCGGACGGGAGAGATAACCGTTTCTCCGTTGTCTGCCGTACTAATGGCTGTGTTCTTTGCTACAATGGGTGTATACGTCGGATCATTTACTTTGGGGAGAAGAAAACTTATCTCAGTGGTTCTTCCAACAGTGATTGCAGCCCTGGTTACAATTGTCATGTATATTGGCGAGATGATCTTGCTCAGTGGAAATCTGTACAGATTTGGAAGTGGGTTCTTGTTTGAGGGATTAGGAAAACTGGTACTCGCTCCAATAGATATTGTAGTAATTCTTGCATCCAGTCTTGTTGCCTTGCTGATTTGTAAAGGCCTGAATAAATGTGATAAGCCGGGCTTGGATAATAACGACAAAGCATAATTGACCTATGTTTTTACATCCTCCTGATACCAGGTGCATGGTAACAGGAGGATGTTTCTTCTGGAATTACTCTTTTTCCTGCTCTTTCCGGAGCTTTTCTTCAGCCCTTTTCTTGCGTTTGTATTCCCGATTTTTTGCCAGAATTTCGTCCCGATGCTTTTCGTAATACCGCCTTTGATATTCTCTTACGACATCCCGGTGAGCATCGTCGTATTGTTTGTTATAAGCTCGTTGATGATCCACGGTTTTCCAGTAATACTCGCGCCTTTTTGCCCGTGTCTCTTCCAGATGTTCAGCACGGTATTTTCGTTCGCGGGCATTACGCTCTTCCTTGTGGGTAGCTCTATATTCTTTATGTTTTGCTGCTATCGCAGCTTTGTGCTTTTCACAATATCGTTTATCTTTTTCTCTCTTTTTGTCTTTGTTTTTGCTCCAATATTCGCGTTCTCTCTGGCGTACCAATTCCAGATTGTTCTGTCGAAAAGTTCTTCTGGTAGCATTACGCTTGTCTATTATTCGATTGACATACTCTTCCATTGAGTAAAGGGTAGCAACTGAAAAAGTGTCTCCGGGACGATCAAAGGAGCGACCTTCCACAAGGCTCTTGAATACATACTTTCGATATTCCGTGATATAGCAATTTCTGATTGATGCCACAAGGTAAGCTTCAAAAGAGTTCATGATGTCCGGAACCACTCTGATGCGATTAAGAACGCGCCAGACCACTATATCAGCAAGCTGCATGTAGTCTTCAATTCCCATCGAAGGGATTCTGCGTTTATACTTGTTCATTACGAAAGCAGCGAGTGGATGGACCAGTTTGAAGAGTGCCTCCAATGAGTCCATGTCATACGGATCCTCTATACACTTCGCTGCTAACTCGCGTCGCTTCTTGTTTACAATATCATGTTTTGAGACGGGTATAATTCTGTTTTCTTCCATACTTCCTCCATTTCGTTCTGTGGTTAGTTCTGACGCGATCATGATACCTACCGTGCCACGGATAGACAAATGTGCGATTTCGGATTTTTCCCGAAATCGCACATTTGTATTTGTATCGACTCTTATCTATAATCACCGGCGTAAGAAATAGTACAGAAGCATTTGAACAGCGCCAGTTAGGAGGTGGTGACATATATGGATTAGATTTATAATAAAGGCGTTTTCAAACGGACTGCTGTGGAGTATAATAGCGGCGAAAGTGAACTGTCTCAGCTTTATTCACAACAAGACAAAAACCACTGTCAGAGATTTGTGGTACAGTTGAGATTACTGCCAGCTGAATAAGCTGAAATGTGCATCTCACCATTCTCCATGAAAGCGTGTACCGCAGCAGTACCATTGCAGTACAAACGCAGGTGGAATCACTCGGACAAGTGGTATTAATCCCCGAAAGCAGAGGAAATAAGGGCTGTTTGGGCCCTTAGAAACGAGGAAACACACTTAGTGCAGAGAGTGGGAATAGGATAATATGGATACGTGGTGTCAAAAAAGATGTCGTTACGCGTAGCTTGCAGTTTGTGACAATATCGTATAAACAATAGCTTTAGAGTCAGTCTGCTTTTCAAAGCAGGCTGATTTTTTATCTCGCCATTTATTCCGCCACATCGATTGATTTATATCGCCACGCATGATACAATGTAAAGCACTGGAAGGGAGGACTTCAGTATGATGCGTGAAGACGAGTATAGAGAATTTAAAAAAACGACCGGAGAGCTGAATGAAGCTATGGTGTCTGTCTCTGCCATGTTAAACAAACATAAGCATGGGAAAGTATATTTCGGGCTCAGGAATGACGGAACTCCGAATCCGTTTACCATCACTGACTCCACCCTGCGCGATGTATCCAGAAAAGTATATGAGTCTATAAAACCGCAGTTGATACCTGTCGTCGATATTGAAGAAATAGAAGGTATCGAGGTTATCACTCTTACATTTTCCGGTGAAGATGTTCCATACTCCGCTTTCGGAAAATATTATATCCGCATTGCTGATGAAGATAGAGAACTG
>CAZALQ010000270.1:868-2462 GCA_964485605.1 uncultured Oscillospiraceae bacterium | reverse complement strand
TCATCTGTCATATCTTCACCAAATTCTCCTTCGAGGGCACAATAACCCCCAACAGGAAGAAGTCTCAGTGAATACATTGTTCCGTTCTTTTCCTTTTGAGTAATGAGCGGTCCCATACCGACAGAGAACTCATTAACTCTTACTCCGAGGCCTTTTGAAACCAGACAATGGCCTCCCTCATGAATGGTAATAAGGAAAAGGAATCCCAGTATCCCTATTACAATTCCTATAATCTGTGTAAAACTCATTTAAATACCCCTTATATACTCTTTTACGGCCTCTCGGGCCTCTTTCTCTATCTCGAATATATTATCTATTTCTTTGATTTCCGTCTTACTGTGTTTTGATAATGCATCTTCCACAGCATCACCGATCTGTGTAAATGATATTTTATCATTAAGGAAAGCTGCAACAGCTTCTTCATTTGCCGCATTTAAAACTATGGTATATGATCCTCCGAGTTCTATGGCCTTCATGGCAAGACCAAGGCACTTAAACACATTTGGATCAGGTTTTTCAAAATGCATGGTTCCCAGCTCAAAAAGATCTAAGGGATCTGCAACATTACCAAGTCTACGGGGATAACTTAAAGCATAAGCAATAGGTATCCTCATATCAGCCTTCCCTATCTGCGCTATTATAGATCCATCACAGAATTCTATTGCGCTGTGGATCGCACTTTCGGGATGAACAACTACCTCAATATCTTTAGCCGGAACATCGAATAATCTGCATGCTTCAATAATCTCAAGACCTTTATTCATCATGGTTGCAGAGTCTATCGTTATCTTTGCCCCCATAGACCAATTCGGATGTTTTAAGGCTTGAGCCTTTGTCACATTCTGAAGTTGTTCTTTTGTGTATCCCCTAAACGGTCCTCCTGATGCCGTAAGAAGTATCTTTTTTATCTTGTTATCACCGGCACCCTGAAGGCACTGAAATATGGCAGAATGCTCTGAATCAACAGGTAAAAAGGCTATACCCTTTTCTTTCACAGCCTTCATTATGAATTCTCCGCCGGCTACCAGAGTTTCTTTATTGGCAAATGCTATATCTTTACCTGTAAGTATGGCATCATAGGTAGGTTTTATACCCATCATTCCGAGTAAAGAATTAACTACCATATGAACATCTTCAAGTGAAGCAGCGGTGCAAATACCGTCAAGACCATATGAAAAATCGATATGAGGAAATTCTTTAGAAAGAATCTTCATATCACTTTCTTCAGCGCATACAGCAAACTTCGGAGAGAACTCCTTTAGTTGTTCTCTGAATAAATTGATGTTATGTCCGCATGTTAATGCTATAACTTTAAACTCATCACTATGCTTTCTGACTATGTCTAAAGTCTGAGTTCCTATTGATCCTGTTGAACCAAGTATGGATAAATTCTTCAAGGTCTGATTACCACCAAAATATAATAATAAACAAAAGGTCCAGTTAAAAGTATGCTGTCGAAACGATCGAGTATTCCGCCGTGTCCCGGTATCAAATTGCTATAATCTTTAATACCGACTTTCCTTTTGAACATAGATGCTATTAAATCTCCGCACTGAGAGAATGCTGATCCAAAGAATCCCATTTTAATTCAATG
>CAZALQ010000270.1:0-858 GCA_964485605.1 uncultured Oscillospiraceae bacterium | reverse complement strand
CATAAGTTCAGGATAAAGGAAATATGCGAATATACCGCAGCAAATAGTAGCGCAAATAACTCCGCCTAAGGAACCTTCTATGGTCTTTTTGGGAGAAAGCTGAGGACATAGTTTATGTTTGCCAATAGCCATACCGATCAGCTGAGCAAAGATATCAGATCCAAATGCAGCTATGAATACTATCCAAACAAGATGCGCATAGGAACTGATTCTTGTTATAAGCGGTATATGAACAAAAAAGAATCCTATATATAAGGAACCAAGGGACATTATGAGTCCGTCATAAATATGAAGATCCTTCTTAAAAATACCTGTAAGAAGACCGGCAGCTACTGTTCCGAAAACCCAAAGACAAAGTAGATGTGAATATGTTTTTGCTGAATTACCGGCAACATATTCACCCCATACAATTATCAAATAAAGGCAAAGGAGTGATACATAACCCATCCATTGGTCAGCATTAATATCTATCTTCTTAAAAGCGTTATAGAATTCATGCATTCCGATCAATGACAGAATAAATATGACACAAAGGAGAGGAATCCCCTTTATATATACAAAAACAAGCGCAGGAAGCATAATCAATGCTGATATGACTCTTTGATTCAACTTTTCACACCTCCGTAACGTCTGTCTCTTTTTTCATATTCAACAAGACATTTTTCATATTCATCAATATTAAAATCAGGCCAAAACACAGGTGAGACTACAAGTTCTGCATAAGCAGCCTGCCAAATCAAAAAGTTAGACAGTCTGTATTCTCCGCCTGTTCTTATAATTACATCGGGATCCGGCATATCATGGGTATAAAGAAGTTTGGAAAAATCTTCTTCATTTACGTCCTTGCCTGATGCCACA
>CAZALQ010000269.1:1156-2477 GCA_964485605.1 uncultured Oscillospiraceae bacterium | reverse complement strand
CATATCCTACTATTCCAACATAAGAAACCCCTTTGCCCTTCCAATACCTCCAAGCCTCTATCCAAGAAACTATGAAAATGACAGAGCACCGAGGATGGCTCTTGGATGTGATAAAGACGGAAAGCCTGTCATAGTATGGGCAGAAGGACCCGGAAAATTCGATAATCTAATGGATATTTATAAGGGGAAGTTCAGCTGCGGAGCCAGCCTTTCGGAAATGGCTGAAATATGCCATGATCTTGGTCTGGAAAACGCTGTAAACTTAGATGGCGGAGGTTCCGCTCAGATCATTTTGGAAGGCAAAAGACAGCTCCTCATCTCTGACAGGCACAAAGAGGATAACAGTGAATATGAAAGGACCATACCCGTCGGATTATCGGCAATATGAGCGTATATGAATAAATATTTCAGTTTAGCCCGTTATCATCGCATAAATAATCAAATTGATAAGTTTTTAGACATTATTTACGGATTCGCTCTATTTGCATTTTCTTATTGACATCAAGGTGTATAATACAAAAGTAATTACTGTTTAAACAAAGTTATTAACATATAAGGACAGGTATTATTTATGAATGTACAAAACAAAACAAGAATGCTTGCTGAAGGCGCTCTTTGCGTTGCCCTCGCGCTTGCTCTATCCTACTTAAAAATTCCCATCGGTCTATCCTTTGGCGGATTCGGAGGATCCATCGACTTCGTCATGATCCCTCTTATCATCTTCGCTTTCAGATGGGGAATGCTTTGGGGTATAGTTGCAGGATGTGCATTCGGAACTTTAAAGTATTTCCTTGCTGCAGGTTTTGCAGTAAACCTTGCATCACTCCTTCTTGACTATTCAGTTGCCTATGCATTCGTAGGTTTCGCAGGTCTTTTAAGAGGGTCTAAAAATAATAAGCTTGCATCAGCAGCTCTCATCGGATGTATTGCCCGTTTCATAATCCACTTCATAAGCGGAGTAACAGTATATGCAGAATATATGCCGGAGACTTTCCTCGGCATGCAGATGCCCAATCCCTTTATCTACTCAATACTCTACAATGGGACCTACATGCTGCCCAATACCATTATTGCAGTAATAGTATGTTTACTTATTGCACCTCTTCTTGACAGAGTAGCAAAAAGTCATTAGGAGATCATCACTAAAAAGATAAGCTCAGTTCACTTGGAACTGAGCTTTTTATGTACTGCAGTCTGTATCACTCCCAGAGATCATTTTTAATTTCTTCAAAATCTACATAGCATTTGCCACCCCAAATGGATACCGGCACCTTATCCTTAAAGGAATACATTTTAAGAGATATATCTTCATCCGTGCCCC
>CAZALQ010000269.1:0-1146 GCA_964485605.1 uncultured Oscillospiraceae bacterium | reverse complement strand
TCATGACGTACTCCAGCGCGTTGACGCGGCGTCTTCATCCGTGCCCCATTCTTCTCCAAAGAGATAGACCAAGATCTGGTCAGCCTTCAGGTCTACTATCCAATATTCTCTTACACCGCATTCCTTGTATTTATTAAGTTTAAGTACATGATCTCTGCTCTTTGTTGAGGGCGAGGTCACCTCCATCACAAGATCTGGGGCGCCCTTTAATTTTCCGTTCTCTGTTTTTGACCTGTCGCAGATTACCATCACATCCGGCTGTATTACGGTTTTCTTGCCGATGGTAAGATCCAAAGGAGAAGATATGACTTTGCATTTGCCTTTGTTTTCTTTAACGAACGAATAAAGCTGTATTCCTATACTTGTAGCTATATCCTGATGACTCAGTGTCGGAGAAGCAATGTCGTATATAACCCCGTCGATTAGTTCATATTTTTCATCATCAGGAAGCTCAAAATAGTCATCTACGGTATACTCACCCTGTTTCTTTTTCATATACCCATATTTGTATGCTGCTTCGCCTTTATGGAGGACAGGATTTTCTTGCAGGACCATTTCTATCATTGCTTTCGTATAGGTCCTTGCGCTGTATTCTTTATCCGTCATTATTCTTTGCACAGTGGGTACGGAAAGTCCGCATCTGTCTGCAATGTCCTGGTTCGTAAGACCCAGTTCCCTTTTTCTTTGCTGCATCTCTTCAATAGTCATATAAGCACCTCTTTGTATATATAAAAATATCAAATGATATATTTATTATATCATTTGATATTTATAGATACAACTATTTACTTTTGATCCTATTCCACTCTTATGCTTTTGATCACAACAGGTTCAAGGGGCTTGTCCATCCAGTCCGTTGCAACGCTCACGATCTCATCGGCTGCTTCCATTCCGGATGTGACCTTTCCGAAGGCTGCATACTGTCCGTCAAGATGGGGAGCATCAGCTACCATGATGAAGAACTGAGATCCTGCTGAATTTGGATCCATTGCTCTTGCCATGGAAAGAACTCCTCTTGTATGCTTGAGATCGTTCTTAAATCCGTTGGCTGCAAATTCACCGAAGATAGAGTATCCGGGGCCGCCTGTTCCGTTGCCCTTCGGGCATCCTCCCTGAATCATGAATCCGGGGATGACTCTATGGAAG
>CAZALQ010000268.1:0-2484 GCA_964485605.1 uncultured Oscillospiraceae bacterium | reverse complement strand
GCGATCATTAGATACACTCGTAGAAAGCTTAAAGAGTCTGTTTTTCGGACAGGGGTTCAATTCCCCTCGCCTCCACCCTACTAAAAGCCTAATTTAGATACAATGTAGTTTTAGGTGTAACGATTTGCACTCCGAAGGGGGTGCAAATTTTTTGCTTCAAAACAGGTAAATCGTTACAGTAAAAAACAAATCGTTACACTATATTTTTAAAATTAATGTAAATTTTGCACAACAAAAAAGCCCCTACCTTAAGGCAAAATAATTCGCCAAAAGATAGGGCTTATTTTTTAGAGTTTAAATTTAAATATTTATAGGTACTTCCTGTCCGTTTTTAAACACCACAATCACTTCGGTGTAAGATTTAACCATGATTTTATCTATTACACGAATGAATAACTTATCGTCAAAGCTATCAATTAAGGTTTCGTTTTCAGAGATATCTTTTAAGAAATTTTCAATCGCAATTATCCTTGCACGTTTATCTTTTAACTTTGAATCTAAAACCTCGATTTTTTGTTTCACTGTCTCATATTCGTTTGATAATTTGATATAGTTCTCTTTGTATGTATCTTGATCTAAAGTTTCCGTTGCATTTTTGTCGATATAATTTTGAATCTTGGTATAAATAAGCCGGCTTTCACCACAGAGCTTAGCTTTTTCTTTTTCCATAATCTCGGTATCATCAATAGATTTCATGAATTCTTTGATGCCACCGATTACTTCATCTTTGTTTTCCAGTAGCTTATTAAATGCTTCAATGAATATATTTTCAATATCTTTTGGATTTAAGTCCGGCGTTTCGCATTTATGCCCTTTTTTAAGTTTACTCTTGCATTGCCATACCACACGTTTGTATTTATCTGTGGAATGAAATGTTCTGGGGCCGTAAAATTTGCCACATTTACTACAAACTATCCTACTGGAAAATACGCTGTTTCCGCTATTCGACAGACCCTGTTTTTTACGCTCTTTGATTTCGGCTTGAACCAAATCAAAAACTTCAGGCTCGATTATTGCTTCGTGGCTGCCTTCAACATAGTACTGCGGAACTTCGCCATTATTTTTCTTTTGCTTTTTGGTTAAAAAATTCACGGTGTATTGTTTTTGCAAAAGGGCATCACCTTTATACTTTTCATTTGTGAGTATGCTAAGAACCGTGGTCTTACTCCACTTCTTTTTGCCCATAGGGCTTAGAATTTCCTTGCTTTCTAAGTATTTACATATTCCGCATGGCGTTTTACCATCAAGAAATAATTTATAAATAAGTTTTACTATCTTAGCCTGCGTTGGCATGATTTTCGGAAGACCGTCTTCACCTTTTTCATATCCTAAAAAATTACTGTATGGTATTATAATTTTCCCTTCAGCGAATCTTTTTCTATGTCCCCAAGTTACATTTTCCGAGATACTTCGGCTCTCTTCCTGAGCAAGCGAACTCATGATTGTAAGTAAAAGCTCGCCCTTTGCATCAAAGGTGTAAATATTTTCTTTTTCAAAATAAACTTCGATTCCTTTATCTTTGAGCCTTCTGACAGTTGTTAACGTGTCTACAGTATTTCTTGCAAACCTAGAAACTGATTTTGTAATTATAAGGTCTATTTTTCCGCTTAGAGCATCACTTATCATTTCTTTAAAGCCCGCTCTGTGCTTTGTGTTGACTGCAGAGATGCCCTCATCCGTATAAATTTTCACGAAATCCCAACTCGGATTTGAATAAATATAATTTGTATAATACCGAACCTGCATATCGTAACTCGTGATTTGTTCAGCTTTGTCGGTCGAAACTCTCGCATAAGCCGCCACTCTTTTTCGCCTTGTTTGTGCAGTTGGCATTGCCGAGTAATAATCAAGCGTTGCAGGTATGACTGTTACATTTTTCGCTGTATTCAACTTTACTTTCCTTTCTTAAGGCACGTTCTCTGGCGGCTTGCCTTTTTTCTTCAGTCCAACTTTCGCTTCGAGAAGTGTAGTGCCATGTTTTATGAATTTTTGTCTTGTCGGACACAATAAAATCGAGACTTCTATCCTCAGAAACCTCAATTAAATCTATTTTTTCTGTAAATAAATTCTCATCAAACTTTGTGATATTTAGCACCTCAGACGCAAGTTTTTTCAATACTTCCTCAGGTATTTGTTTAGACGGGCATGCATTTTTTCCTTCGTTCACATGAGTTTGGCAACTCCAGTATGCGCTTCCTTTGTAAACTCTGCGTTTGTAATTTTTGCCACAAGTTAAGCACTTGATTTTTCCTGTGAAAGCGTATTTTGGGGGAGTTTTCCTGTTAGATTTGGCTTTCTTTCTATTTTCTTCCAACAAAGCATTTACTTTATCAAACATATTTTTATCTATTATTGGAGTATGTGTGTTTTCGGCATAATATCTCGGTAGTTCGCCATGATTTCTCTTTCGTATTTTATTAAGATGATCAGATACAAATTTCTTTTGAAGCAGTGCATTTCCTGATTATTTTTCATTGAGCAGTA
>CAZALQ010000267.1:0-2493 GCA_964485605.1 uncultured Oscillospiraceae bacterium | reverse complement strand
ACGAAGTTAATGACATCGGCAGGCGTCTGACATTCCGAGTGGAGGTGCTGCATCCAAACCGGGTAAATGTTCTCCCAATCGAAGTTTTCGAACAGATCCCAGGACGCTTTCAGGTGTTCTTCATGATCCTCAGGGTCAAAATCGTCATCTGTGAAGCAGCAATTAAACAAATAGTTTGTATAATCTTCTATAGAGTTCATGTTAGGAGGATGAATAATGGACACGTTAAAATACTCCCTTGAATATCATTGTTTCCCCATCTGGATTTAAGATGATGCAGGCAACCTAATCGACAAAGACCTTCCTGATGAGTTAAGAAATGATGCAGAACTTGACACAATGCTTCTTACAGTCCAGGAGATGTTTGATGGTCTTTTTACTGACAAACCCCAAGAGTTTTCTTCTCATGAGTTCAACGATGAGACAGAACGCCAGGCGTTTTTGACCCTTTTGTTTTCGTCTGTTGAGCACCTTCGAAAGAAGTATGGAGAGGTCTATCATATTGTGTGTAAATATACACCAGACTCATTTCCGATAGATCCTGTTCAATAATGGAGGTGCAAAATGGAGGTGCAAACGCAAGTTCCGCCTTACCCAAAAGCGTACTCTCATTCCGCCCACTGCGTTTCTTCCGCAATCTTCACAATCGGCTTCCCGTTATACGTAAAGTACATCGGCCCCTGAATGGCCTTGTAGCCCTTCAGCGTTCCTGCGACCGCCGAAAGCGACGTGATCTCTTCATTCCACCGGACCTTCCGCTCGCTCACGACATAGACCTTTACGCTCGGATCTTCCGTGAATACCAGTTCCGCACCCATGGGAATGCCGCATTTCGCAAAGTTCAGCGGAGGCTTCTTCACATGCTGCCCTTTCCCGGAAGCCTCATCTGCCTTCTTAACCCGTTTCAACTTATCCTTCGTGCCGCTGATCGTTGCGATCGCCTCCAGCAGCTCATAAGCCTCCTTCGGAGACATCACAAAGAACTCACGATTACTGGATACCCGGAGATCCGGATTCAGGTTGTCGATCATCTTATGGAGCTTCTTGTCTTCCAGGTTTCCGGACGTCTCGTATGTGGCGTAGACTTCATATTCATATGGCAATGCAGTCGTGGAAAGCTGCTTGCGCCTCGCCTCCACGTCGGCTGCAAATCCGATTTTGACCATGTCCTTCAGGGCGGGGTTGGTCATGATATAAATAAAACCTTTTGCCATAGTCATATCACTCCTCAAAACAATCTTTTTCACAACTATTATAGTTTTTGATAATGATGCTGTCATTAAACAAGTCTGCAGGGCCTGCTTTTTTGGGTTTGTAATATTCTGATACGCTTCCGGGGGCTGGTGCTTGGGAACAGCGTAAGTTGAATGAGTACCTCATGGTATCAAAGGCAAAAAACAAAGACGAGACGTTTGGAAAAGAAGATGTTCTCTCTGTGTCAGGTGATTATGGAGTAGTAAATCAGATAGAGTTTCAAGGCCGTTCTTTTGCGGGAGTATCAGTTGCTCCCTATGGCGTTGTTGATACTGGAGACGTGATTTACACAAAGTCGCCACTCAAGTCAAATCCATATGGGATTATCAAGACAAATAAGGGAAAACCAGGTATTGTATCAACTCTTTATGCCGTTTATAAACCGCTCGAAAAAACATGTCCAGAGTTTGTGCAGATATACTTTGAACAAGATGCACGAATGAATAATTACATGCACCCGTTGGTGAATAAAGGTGCGAAAAATGACATGAAGGTGTCTGATGAAAATGCTCTTAAGGGCGATGTCATTTTCCCGAGCAAGAACGAACAGATAAGAATTTCTGAGTTTTTTGCAATCCTCGACAACCTCATCACCCTTCATCATCATAAGTGCAAATCACCCCAAAACATGAACCTCTTCCGCCAAAAGATGTTTGAATATGATTATCTCCTACCCATCAGTTTCATCAGCGCAGCTTCATGCTAAAAAGGAGGACCAAAATCATGTCAAAACTGCAGACACCCGACGACCTGTTCTGCAATTATTATGCCGAATGGGTCCAAGTCTATAAAGAAGGAGCGGTTCGAACGATTACGCTCAACAAATACCATCTAGCGCACTCATGGCTCTGTGCGCTGGCTCCGGATTTAAGGCTGCGTGATCTAGACCGGGTCCAATATCAAAAGATTTTAAACGCATATGCCGAAAACCACGAGCGTCAGACCACCATGGATTTTCATCATTTACTCAAAGGCGCTATCTTGGATGCCGTAGACGAGCGGCTGATTGACCGCGATCCCACGCGCAAGGCCATCATCAAAGGAAAAACACCCGCCCCTAAAAAGATAAAATACCTGAACCAGTATGAACTCCACACTCTGCTGACAGGGCTGGAACTGAAAGAATGTCTGAACTGGGATTATTTCATTCTCCTCGTGGCCAAAACCGGAATGCGATTTTCCGAAGCGTTGGCATTGACGCCGGACGATTTCGACTTCGCGCATCAAACGCTCTCTATC
>CAZALQ010000266.1:0-2495 GCA_964485605.1 uncultured Oscillospiraceae bacterium | reverse complement strand
TATGAAAAGTACAAAAAAGGAGAGCTTACAAGAAAACAGTGCTTTGAGATTTTGACTCAGAACA
The DNA here is from genome assembly GCA_964485605.1 of uncultured Oscillospiraceae bacterium. GTDB lineage: Bacteria > Bacillota > Clostridia > Peptostreptococcales > Anaerovoracaceae > RUG13409. The sequence goes on along the minus strand of CAZALQ010000266.1, from coordinate 2,431 downwards.
CAGGTCTTTTACAAATAGTATAGAATAAACGGAACGTACCCGGGTGTCTTCGGACCCCGGGTCTTTATTTATGCAAAAAAGCAGGTGATCACATGAGCCGGCCGAAGCATGACTGGTATTACCATGCAGTAAGGCAGATAAGAAAATATCCGGATGAACTGGCCAGGGAAGGAACACTTCAGGCTAATGTCTGGAAGGGCGCCGTGGAAAGGACCTTGGAACACACCAGGAAGATGCCGGATGGTGATCTGAGGGTGAAGGCTGTAGAACTGAGGTTCTTCGACAGGAGATATACGATTGAGGGGATTGCACAGCAGATCTATGTTTCCGATCGTACCGTCAGAAGGTGGACACAGACATTTGTTAACATGACTGGGAAAGAGGCCGGGTACTGAACAAAAGAGGTGAGAACTTTGTGGCTGACTGGATAGCAATCAGAGGAGAATATATTACAACTGATATCAGTCAGCGCAAACTGGCTGATAAATATTCTGTGAGCGCTGCGAGTGTAAACAGGAGAGCGAAGAAGGAAAACTGGGATGAGAAACGAGAAACATTTCGAAATGAAACGATTCAAAAAACCCAGGAAAAAATTTCCGAGATCCAGGTGGACACCAGAGCTGCCCATGAGAGGATAAGACTTAAACTTCTTGAGATCATAGAGGATAGGATAAACCAAAAGGATATATATGTGTCTGATATCCGAAGGTTGGAGCAGATGTGGTGTGACATCTATGACAGAGAGCCCGTGGATCAGGAGGATACTGCAGCATTCCAAAAGGCAAAAGAAATTCTGGGAGGTGTCGACAGTGTCATTGACTGAGTACCAGAAGGAATATCTGAAAAACTGTAATCACAGGTGGAATGTGAAGACGGGTGCAACTGGATCAGGGAAGTCTTTTGTAGATTATTCTGTTGTCATACCCAAAAGGCTGATGGCTCTTAAGGGTGAGGGCCTGGCGGTAATGCTGGGCAACACCAGGGGAACATTAGAGAGGAATATCCTGGAACCGATGAGGGAGATCTGGGGGCCGTCTCTGGTGGGAGAAATCCGGGGAAATAACACAGTAACTATTTTCGGCAAAAAGGTATACGCACTCGGTGCAGACAATAAAAAGCATATAGCAAGAATTCAGGGAGCTACATTTGAGTATGTTTATGGGGATGAGGTTACGACCTGGACACAGGGTGTATTTGAGATGCTGAAATCCCGTATGAGATGTAAGCACTCTGTATTTGATGGTACCTGTAACCCGGATAACCCACAGCATTGGTTTAAAAAATTCCTGGATTCCGATGCGGACATATATCAGCAGGCATACAATATTGACGATGGATGCCTGCCTTCTCATGTTGTGGAGGAACTGAAAAAGGAGTATGCCGGGACTATTTTTTATAACCGGTTTATCTTAGGCCAGTGGTGTGCAGCCGAAGGCCTGGTCTATGACATGTTCGATCAGGATATCCATGTTTTGAAAGAGGCAAATACGCATGGCGCCTATTATGTATCCTGCGACTTTGGTATCCAGAATGCGACAGTATTCCTGTTGTGGCATAAAGAGATAAATTCCAGCCGCTGGATCTGTGTTGATGAGTGGTATTACTCCGGAAGAAAGAATAAAAAGCAGAAGTCGGTTGGAGAACTGGTAGAGGGACTTAAGACCATGCTGGGTGAAAGGATGCCGGAGAGAGTGATCGTAGACCCGTCAGCCACAGCATTAAAAGTCGAATTAAAGAAGAACGGATTCTATTGTAAGGATGCTGACAATGATGTGCTTAACGGTATCGCAGATGTCGGAAATCTGATCCAGAGGAGGAGGCTTGGATTCCTCGATATATGTACCAACACGATCACGGAGTTTGGGGTATATGCCTGGGATGAAAAGGCTGCTGATATCGGCGAAGACAGGCCGATAAAAGAGAATGATCACGCAATGGATGCCGTACGGTATTTTGTAAGAACAATGAAGCTGGCTAAAAGGGATAACAAAGTCCCGTATCAGTCTATACTGAGGTGACAAGGAATGTTTTTAAGCTTTCAGGATTTTGAAAAAGAAAATGATAAAGCAGGTTTTATCAAGAAATTGATAGATTACCACAACTGTTCCCAGGAAGTCAGGGTGGCCCGTGATGCGGATCAGTATGATATCCAGGAGAACATCACGATCAAGAGATTCCAGAAAGTGTATTATACTCTTCTGGGTCAGAAGCGAGTGGATAATATCTCGCCAAATAACAAGATCGCTTCGAACTTCTTCCACAATCTGAATACGCAGCGATGTAATTACCTGTTAGGTAATGGCATCAAGCTAAAGGAAGAAGAGAATAAGGAAAAGTTGGGGAAGAGGTTTGATAAGGTATTTAAGGATGGTGCCTATTATGCCCTGATCCACGGACAGGCATTTATCTATTGGAACGTGGATAAGATTCA
>CAZALQ010000265.1:2168-2498 GCA_964485605.1 uncultured Oscillospiraceae bacterium | reverse complement strand
AGTTTATCTACATGGAGGTGCCTAGCTCCACAGAGTGGTCTTTTGACTCATCTTCCAACCGCTTCAGCCCTAACATGTTTGTGGAAGTCGGTAAAGAAGGAGTGGAGGCGAAAATAAAGGCGCTCCAGGCCTACACAGGCGTGATGAGACCATATCCGCATCCGAGATCCGAAGAAGCCATAACAGGTCTTGCTGCATACCGTGGTGTTCAGGCTGGCTGTAATTACGCGGAGGCGTTTGAGTCCGTATTCTTTAGAATGTGAGGGGAATCAGATGAACCCATCTTTGGCCTATAGATTTATAAAAAGATGTTTTGATATCCTCGCTTCA
>CAZALQ010000265.1:0-2158 GCA_964485605.1 uncultured Oscillospiraceae bacterium | reverse complement strand
GCGTCTCTTCGACATCCTTTCCTCCGGCCTTGCCCTCATCGTTCTGATTCCTGTATGGATAATAGCTGTTGTTGGAATCCTCGTATCCGACCCTGGCCCTATCTTCTACTTCGCCAACCGTGTGACCAGGGATAATCGGACGTTTAAGATGTACAAGTTCCGATCCATGCGGGTTGATAAGAATGCGAATGAGAAATCACTCCGTCCAGATCAAGATCGCATCTTCCCTTTCGGACGATTTATCAGAGCAACTAAGATCGACGAGCTTCCACAGCTTTTGAACGTGTTTTTAGGAGATATGGCTGTGGTTGGGCCAAGACCAGCGGCAGTTGACCAGATACCGATTACAAGAGGCGGAGAGAATGCTATCGTGGCGAGCGTAAAGGCGGGGTTGACCAGTCCCGCAGCTCTCTATGATTATCTCTACGGTGAGGAGATTGAGGATGAAGCTGAATACATGGACAAGGTAGCTCCTACCCGCTTCGCACTTGACCGCTACTACATCGGGAAGCAGACGATAGGGTATGACATCAAGCTGATTTGGTACACAGTATTGTGCATCATTGGGACAATAGTAAAACGACCCCAGGTGAAGATACTGGAAGAAATGATTAATGCTGTGGATGGGGATAGAAGGGCACTCGAAGAGGTGAAGAGATGACGATATTGGTAACCGGAGCCAATGGGATGATAGGCTCTCAGCTCGTAAAAGGGCTGCTTGATGCTGGGCATGTTGTTATTGGTGTAGACCGTATCGGAGATGAGATTTGTGGCGAAAACTACTATCACTATAAAGCTGATCTGGCTGATAAGGAAAGGCTTAGAGTTATAGCGGATAGCAATAAGGTTGATCGCTTCATCCACCTCGCGGCTTTGGCTCATACCCTCAATGAGGATGACCTTTCTTGGGAGAGATATAAGGCGGTAAATGTTGACTGTGCAAAGAATGTGTTTGAGGTCGCTGGTGATAGACCGGTGTTGTTTATAAGTACTGTTGATGTTATTGGCTTCTATGACGGCAAAGAGCCTGTAAGTGTGAACACACCAATCTACCCAGTGAGCAACTACGGCAAGAGCAAAGCAATGGCAGAAGAGGAATGCAAGAAGCTTCCACACTATACCATATTCCGCTTCTCCCCGGTCTATACAGAGACAATTAAACGTGATATTCAGAAACGCTACTACCTGAAATACCCTAAAATCGCTTACCAAGTGGGCAGAGGCACGGCTTATGAGGTGCTGAATATTACTGGTGCAGTAGCCGCGATGGTCGGATGGTGTAGTGAAGAACCTAAAAACAACATACGGATAATAAAAGACGAAAAGCCACTGTGGACTCCTGACTACATAAAAGCTGAGAAGGCAGAAGGACGAGCGAAGGTCTGCTTGCATTTTCCACATTGGATGATTAATTGCGGGTATGTAGTACTTAAGGGAATTCTTGGAGAAAATGAGAAGACCTATTTATTAAACAAAGCCGTGCATCCCCTAAAAACAGAATAATTAAGGAGACCAAGTAATATGTGGAAAAATGTGACATACGAACTAAAGTATCTCGATGACATGATCGAGATGACAATAGAAAACTATGGTCCAGAGGAAACAATCTCCAAAAGGCCATTTGTACAACATGAATACTTTGAGAATCCTGTCGGAGATGCCCTTATAGAACTGGCACTTGATGAGGAAAAGAATGTCTTAGCTGGTCAGTACTTGGTAACGCCAAAGCTTATCTATTCTAAAGGGAAGACGATCAGAGCAATCCTTTCCCTGAACACACTTACAAGAGAGGCATATCGCGGGCAGAAAATTTTTACAGGACTGGCAGAGATAACATATCAGAGAGCAGCGAATGAAGGCTATCAGTTTTGCTATGGTGCGCCTAACCCTAATTCACATCCAGGTTTTCTGAAGAAGCTCTCTTTTGTTGATCTGGGATATATGCCGCTTTATGTGAAGCCCCTTAAATGTAATCAGATGATAAAGGAGAGAACAGGAAAAGGTTGGTTGGCAGGTATCGCATCTATAGGGAATCTGTTTTTTAGCAGTAAGGATTCAAAAGACTCTAATATAGTTCAAATTACCGATAAGAATGTTGAATTGATGAATGGATTTTGGAATGAAGTTAAGGATAAGTATCCCGTTATCGGTGTGAGGG
>CAZALQ010000264.1:0-2498 GCA_964485605.1 uncultured Oscillospiraceae bacterium | reverse complement strand
GTACGTATTTAACGTGAAGTGGAGCGGGTTTATACTTTTCTCCAAGCATCTTTTCCAGATATTGAAGGCTCTTGAGTCTTGTATCCAGTCCGACGAAATCTACCATCTCGAAAGGACCCATGGGATGATTAAGCCCAAGTTTGCAGGCTGTATCGATATCTTCGGCAGTAGCAAGTCCTTCCTGAAGCATGAGAAAAGCTTCATTTCCGATTACTGCCTGAATCCTGCTGGTAACGAATCCCGGGCTCTCTTTTACGGTAACTACAGTCTTACCGAATGATTCACCAAGAGCTTTTACTGTTTCTGTGGTCTCTTTGGAAGTCTCCAGACCGTTTACCATCTCAACCAATCTCATGATATGTACCGGATTGAAGAAATGCATCCCTATAAACTTGTCCGTCCTGTCTGTCACAGAAGCCAGTTCTGTAATACTGAGAGACGTTGTGTTTGATGCGAATATTGTGTGTTCAGGGCAGATCTTATCGAGTTCTGCATATACTGCCTGTTTAAGTTCAAGCTGCTCGGGAAGAGACTCGATGATGACATCTGCATCCTTAAGGTCTTCAAGATTATCTGTCAGAACGAAGTTCGCTAAAGCTGCTTCTTTCTGCTCCTGCGTGATCTTTCCGAGTTCAACTGCCTTTGTCAGGTTTTTTGTGATCCTGGGCATTGCCTTTTCTTCAAGAGTAGACATCCTATGATTATAGAATATCGTCTTATATCCGGCTAAAGCTGCTACATGTGCAGTGCCATTTCCCATCTGTCCTGCTCCGAGTATTCCAACTACCTTAACTTCCATTATTTCACCTCCGGTTTTCAAGTTTTATATTTCAGCATATGATTGTATTTTTGTTCTAGACTGACCGTTGTCCTGAGTACTCTGATCTATCTCAAGACACAGGCTGTACATCCCGGCTTCCTCAGTCATCTGTGAAATATACGGATAGTCATATTCCTCAACGTCACAGAACCTCATCAGGCAATCTGCGATGCAGTCAGCATTCGTCTTTTTGGCCAGTTCAACCAGACCTTCGCCTCTTTTCTTCTTATCTTCATTGTATGCAGTAGAGCAGAAATCCAAATCTATCCACTGAGCAGACATTCTTTCCAGTCCGTTTTCTCCCTCAGGATAATCATTTCTATACTGCCTTGATTCCTGAGCCAGATCATCTCCTACAACTGCGATATTGTTTTCTGCAAAGATGTTGAGAAATTCATCAGGCTCAGCAGTAATTCCGGTAAGGATCACTCTCTTTCCGGTCCACTCATAAGGTTCTGTTTCCTTAAGAGCTTCTATCAGTTCTTTAAGATGTTCCATTCCCTCTTTTACCCCGAGGAATGTCAGAGCCTTCATCACCTTGTGACGAGCAACAGCATTGATGATATCAAGGTGATCATTTGCAAGTTCTGAAAAATCTCTGACAAGTCTGTTTCTTTCATTGTACAGATCAAGCGTCTCGTTCAGTTTTTCGTTTGTCAGTTCTTCTCCCGCGATCGCTTCCAGTTTTTTCTTTACCTGCTCATATTCAGATACGAGGAACTCCTGTGCGCCGGTACAACTTCTGTTCTGCGGATGTATAAAGGATATAAGAGGTATATCCTTCACTCCTGCCCTCCAACCCGATGACATTCCACGGAAGGTATCGCAGAGCATAGGCATGATTGCTGCACTTAATCCCTTATATACCCCTGACATTCCGAACTCCAGACAAGATTTCATAATAGAACATGTGTAGATAGGATTATACTTGCTGGCAACTGTAGGGTTTACCTGCCCGCCGTAAAGTCCCATCGGCACCATACCGAGAGCTGTTACAAGCGGCTGCGGAGTGTATATAGGAAAGCAACCTATAACTTTTTTACCCTCAGCAATATATCTATCTTTCACTTTTCCCGGATGCTCGGATACTGAAGTAAAATATTCCATTATTTCCTTTACGTTCCCCATTTTACTCAGCCTCCTTATTCGCCTGCATTACTTCAACAGCACCCTGAAGTCTTGTCTCAAACTGTGCACTTGAATAACATCTCTCGTCCGACTGATCTCCGTCAAAGTTGACCACAGGGACACCGCAGTTATTCTCGATTATTTCTCTTCCTACGAAAATATGGAAGGTCATAAGCTTGCAGCTTCTGTTCACGTGGCAAAGCATACCATCACAGTGGAAATCTTCTATCGTCTTAGTTCTCTTAGCCATAATGGACGGTGTACTGAAACTATTTGTAGAAGCCAGCTGATACCCTTTCGCCATTCCGTCCAGATCTCCCGGTTCATATTCTATAGCCCACGCTGTAACGTAACCATTTATAACGCAGTTTACACCTTCGCGCTTAAGCGTTTTTAGATTATGACCGAGGTAAGGCCAGCAGGCTATACCTTCCCAATGCATTCTGTACTTTTCAACTCCATCTCCAAAAGTGGAATGACCATTTGCAATGTTTTCAAGGACTTCTGCCTTGAGCTGCTTCAGGATCTCAGTTGTTGATCTCTTGCCTCT
>CAZALQ010000263.1:0-2504 GCA_964485605.1 uncultured Oscillospiraceae bacterium | reverse complement strand
ATAACTTTGAACCTGAATATATAAATGTTCGCGGAAAAGCAGATGTAATTAAAGAGATTAAAAATGCTGCTAAAGCAAGTGGGAAAGTGTACTTAGCAACAGACCCTGATCGCGAAGGCGAAGCGATAGCATGGCATATTTGTAATGTTCTTGGAATTGCTCCGGGAGATGCAAATAGGATTGAATTTCATGAAATTACAAAAACAGCTGTAACTCAGGCGGTGAAGAATCCAAAACCCATCGATATGAATCTTGTTGATGCCCAGCAAGGAAGGCGTGTAACAGACAGAATTGTGGGTTATGGAATTAGTCCGGTTTTATGGGCAAAGGTTGGTAAAGGCCTTTCAGCGGGTAGAGTGCAGTCGGTTGCGCTAAAGATTATTTGTGATAGAGAAGATGAAATTGAGGAGTTTAATCCTCAAAAGTATTGGGCTATCTCTGTTGATTTAACTAAGAAGGGCTTAAGCACCTCTGCAGAAAAGAAAAATAAGTTTATAGCAAGACTTGATAAAATCAATAACAAGAAAGTAGTTATTCCTGATGAGAAAAATGATGCTACTATTGGAACCCAGAAGTTTGCGGATGAAATAGTAAATGATCTTGAAAAAGGAGGCTTTGTTGTATCCGGTATAGAGACGAAGGAAACATTTACAAAGCCATATGCGCCATATACCACATCATCACTTCAGCAGGATGCATCTGTACGACTTGGATTTACTCCAAGTAAAACAATGTCAGTGGCTCAGCAGCTTTATGAAGGTGTAAATGTAAGGGGACATGGAACCGTAGGTCTTATCACATACATGAGGACTGACTCTGTTCGTATTTCACCTGAAGCCGACGCTGCTTGCAAAAATCTTGTAAAAGAATTATATGGAAGCAATTATGTTGGCAACAACTCTTTTTCCAATAAAGGACAAAATACTCAGGATGCTCATGAGGCTATAAGACCATCTTATGTAGATTTGATTCCGGATGATATTCAAACATCTCTTTCATCAGATCAGTACAAGCTATATAAATTGATTTGGTCAAGATTTGTTGCGTCAAGAATGGGCTCCGCTGTCTATGATTCCTGTGGCGTGGATATTAATTGCGGTAAATACGCTCTTAGAGCTACCGGAAGGAAGATGAAATTCGATGGATTCCTTAAGGTATATAGTTTAAGTGCTGACGAAAAAGACAAGATGCTTCCAAGTATGGAAAAAGGTGAGGAACTTAAGCTTCTTAATATTAATTCTGAAGCAAAAGAGACTGAACCACCTTCAAGATTTACGGAAGCAAGTCTTATCAGAGAACTTGAAGAAAAAGGTATAGGTAGACCTAGTACATACGCACCAATAGTGTCTACATTGGTTGAACGTAGATATGTAAAAAAGGATAAAAAATCTCTTCTTCCAACAGATCTTGGTCGTAAAATCACCAGAGATATCATGGATGAGTATTTCAAGGATGTTATAGATGTTGGCTTTACATCCAAAATGGAAGAAAATCTTGATAGGGTGGCAGAGGGAAAACTGCAGTGGAAAAATGTTGTTTCCGACTACTATAAAGTGCTTGAAGACGAAATCAAAACTGCAAAAGATCAGGCCGAAAAGATTAAACCTGAAGTAGAGCTTGTTGATGAAGTATGTCCAAATTGCGGAAGGCAGCTTGCAAAAAGACATAGCCGCTATGGTGATTTCCTCGCATGCACAGGATTCCCTGAATGCAAATACACTAAATCAATTATTGTAGATACCGGTGTTAAGTGTCCTAACTGCGGTGGAAATCTAATAGCAAAAAGAAGTAAAAAGGGCAAGACTTTTTATGGATGTTCCAATTATCCGGAATGTGATCAGGTATATTGGTATAAACCGGTTGATAAAAAATGTCCAAATTGCGGGAAACTTCTCGTAGAAAGAGGACGTATGCTATATTGCTCAGATCCAGAATGTGGATACAAAGAGAAAAAATAGGGGGTAAAGATGACACAATTCAGAGCAACAACAATTTGTTTGGTAAGAAGAAGCGCGGATGACATAGCTATTGCCGGAGACGGTCAGGTAACTATGGGTGAAACCGCTATCATGAAAAACAATGCAAAAAAAATCAGAAAAATATACAGAGATCAGGTGCTTTGCGGCTTTGCAGGTTCTGTTTCAGATGCATATTCATTGATGGAAAAATTCGAAAAGAAAATGGAAGAGTATAACGGTAATCTTAAAAGAGCAGCCGTAGCTCTGGCTCAGATGTGGAGAATGGATCAGGCATCAAGAAATCTGGATGCATTAATGCTTGTCGCAGACAGAGAGAGTGTTCTTGTAATTTCCGGAAACGGTGAAGTTATTGAACCTGACTATGATTATGTTGCAATAGGTTCAGGTGGAAACTATGCCTATGCAGCAGCACATGCTCTATATGACCATACAGATATGGATGCTGCATCCATTGCAGAAGAGGCACTTCACATCGCATCGGATATCTGCGTATATACAAATAGTCATATCTCTGTTGAAAAACTG
>CAZALQ010000262.1:0-2543 GCA_964485605.1 uncultured Oscillospiraceae bacterium | reverse complement strand
GAAACGGCGCCTCTGCCAATGTGATCCTGGGTGAGCTGGGTATCACAGAAACCAGAATGCAGAGAATGATTCTTTCCCTGGCCGGATCCGGTGATCTGATGGCCAATGCTATTCAAACAGCAAACCAGGCATTCCGGGAGAATACTGCCCTGAGCGCGGAGGCAGAAAAGCGGTATGCCACAACAGAGAGCCGGCTGACGATGCTGTCCAATGCGGCGAATAACGTTAAGATTGCAGTCGGGGACGCGCTGACTCCCATGGTTGCTACTGCGGCCAGCGGTCTTACTGATCTGATTGAACCGATTGCAGAATTCATTGAGCAGAATCCTGCAATCGTCCAGGGCCTGACAGCTTCTGTTGGCGTTCTGGGTACGGCTACGGCGGCGGTCAGTGCGTATACTGCTGCCACAAAGCTGGCCGCTGCGGCAAATCGTCTCTTCAGCGGATCCATTCCTGGCATCGGTATTATCCTCGGTGCGGCGGCTGCAGTCGGTGGCCTGGTATTCGGGATCAGCGCATTGACTGATGCGTACAATGACGCTCATCCTTCTTTTGAGGAATTGGATGCACAGTTTGATTCCCTGAATGAAAAAGTCAGAGAGCAAAATGCTATAATTGATCTGGTAGACACCTACCACAATCTGACGGATGAAGCGGACAATCTTCAGCAGCTCATGGAAAAAGGCTTCGATACAGAGATTAAATTCACGGGAAAGGTTGACGGTGTAGACAAGCTGAAGCCTGAAGCATTTGTGGACGGGAACACGGTCACGCTGACAGCGGAGCAGGCCAGCCTCCTGGCTGCAAATAGCTTCCTGGATGGTGCTGTTGTCTCCCTGACAGCGGAACAGGCTGAATTCCTGAAGGCCCAGGGCTTTCTGGAGGACGATACTGTATTCCTGAATCCGGAAGAGAAAGAGAAGATCGATGCAGGAGAATTCGTTGACGGAACAGAGGTTTATCTGACCGGTGAAATGGCCAATGCGCTGGCTGCGGAGGGCTATTTTACGGACGGCACCGTTGTAGAGCTGACAGCTGAAAAAGCTAATGAGCTGAAGGGATCCGAATTCATGGCTGATCAGGAGATCATCCTGACGGGCGAAGCTGGCAATACTCTGACGGCTGCTGACTTCGGTCTTTCTGATCAGACGCTGATCTTTATCTCTGAGCTGGATCAGCCCAGTTACGAAGCAGCGGTGGCGAAGGCAAAAGCACTCAGTGAGCAGCTGGCCCAGGCCAAGGAAGATGTTTCTTCTGCACAATCGACACTGGCTACAATGCAGAGTGAATATTCTGCCTTGGAGGAAAAGATTGCCGGCACGAAGAACAAGAAGGAGAAAAACGCACTCCAGGAGCAGCTGGAAAGCCTCGGAGAGGCTATTACAGTCCAGGCCGGCAACGTGGAAGAGCTGGAAGGCAAATATCAGGAGCTGGAAAGCGGATACACGACAGCGGCGGCTGCGGTCGAAGAGCTGACAGGAAAGAAGCAGGAGCTTGCAGCGGTTACTCAGGCCCTCCGGGACTCTTCGGACGGAATGGTCACGGCGGCTGATAACGAAACCGAAGCATTAAATCGGGAAATTGACGCTCTGGATGCTCTTGCAAAGGCCAGGAAGAATAAATACTCTGCCGAAGCTCTGGACACGATTAAGAAGCAGAGCAGTCAGTATGTCCAGGCTATAGCAGCGCAGGAAGCAGCTGATGCAAGTCTGAGAAAATCCAATTCCCAGGCAGATACTGTGGAAAGGTTCATGGCTGCCGGGAATGCTGCTGAGTATGTCCGGACTGAGTTTGAAAGCATCGTAGAAGCGGCACAGGGGTATGATGGAAGCTGGCTGCACGATACCACAGAGGAAGCCGGTGCTATCCGGGAACGGTTCTTTGATCTGCAGAGCACAATAAACGCTCTGACCGGAGAAAACTATGACTTCTCTGGAAATGGCCTTGCCGGCATGGGCGCGACAATCGAATCAGTCAATTTTGATACTCTGGCCCTGGGTGAAAGCCTTGGGAAGGCCAGTGATGCGGCTATCCAATACGGCGAAGCAGTGAAGCAGAATGATCAAATCCAGCAGGAGTATCTGCAGAACCTGATCAATGGCGTTGTAGAAGGGACTTTGAAAGAACGAGAGCTTCAGGCCGCTTTGGAAGAACAATTTGCCAGCTATGAGAATGGCGGTGAAATTGTTGCCGAAACCATGGAGAAGGTCAGAGAAGGAGTAGAAGCAGCCAGGGCAGCTGCGGACGGATCCGGATCCAGTGCCCAGACGGAAGCGGAGCAGACGGTTGCGGCGGTCGGCAGTATCATTGAAAGAATGGAGGCTCTGAAGAAAGCCTACGATGATGCGAAGGCCAGCGCCATGGCAGCGCTGAATGGGCGCTTCGGTCTGTTTGACAAGGCAGAGACAACGGAGGGGCCGAATGTCAGTGAAATGGAAAGCAGCATGGCCAGTCAGACTGCTTATTGGGATCAGTACAATAAGAATCTGCAGACAGCTGTTGATAAAGGATTGGCTCCTGAAATCGCGTCTCAGCTGACAGAT
>CAZALQ010000261.1:0-2551 GCA_964485605.1 uncultured Oscillospiraceae bacterium | reverse complement strand
CCAAATACTACAAGACAAGAGAGCAGATCGCAGAGGAATACAAGGACTATATTCTTGAGGACTGCAGAGACATTCTCTATGACCAGGTTGCAGCAATTGAGTATGATATGATGAAGAACATTCTCGGATGCTTCTAAGGGGGAACAATGAAAACACCTGATGAATTAAGAGAAGAAAGAGGCAAACTCTTTAAAGATTTTTACAACAATATTAATCCGGAAAGAATGCCTGTCACCATGACAGTGCCTCTGTATCTGGTAGCACAGCTTAAAGGCGTTGATCCAAGAGAATTCCAGTATAACTACGGAATGCTTTCTGATGCGGTGCTCGAGGTCATAGACAGTATCTATTCTGATTCATGTCCTTTTAACCCTGTTACGGTTACATCAAGACCTCCTATGTACTACAAGCTCCTTGGATCTCAGTCCTTCAAAATGTCTGAGTCCGGGTTCGTGCAGCACCCGGAAGTTGTAGGAATGCTTGATAGCGAGTATGATGAACTTATCAAGGATCCTATAAAGTGCATAATGGATCATATCCTTCCTCGCCAGTACAAGCATCTTGATCTAAAGGAAGACCCATATAGAGCCCTGATAGCATTTAATCTTGCAGATTTGTCATCTGCTCAGGATATGGGAAGTATGATTCCGGCTCTCGGAAAAGCTAAGGCAAAGAACGGATATTATGCAGGAGCTCCGGCAGGAAGCGGCGGATTTACTGCAGCTCCCCTTGACTTTATTGCGGACCAGCTAAGATCATTCAGCGGAATGAGTACTGACCTAAGACGCAACAGAGAAAAGGTAAAGGAAGCTTGCGAAAGACTTCTTCCGTTCATGTATAAAGTGGGAATGCCTGCAAATCCAAATCCGGAAGGTGCCGTTGGTATGCCTCTTCATATGCCTCCGTTCATGCGTACAAAGGATGCTGAGGAACTTTGGTTCCCGACATTTAAGTACATGCTTGAACAATTTGCGGTAAGAGGAAGCAGAGCAAGTCTGTTTGTAGAGGCTGACTGGACCAGGTTTATTGATTGCCTTTATGATCTTCCTGCAAGCACAGTTCTTAAGTGCGAGAACGGAGATCCGAAGGAGTTCAAGACAAGACTTGGAGATAAGATGATCCTAAGTGCTATGTATCCGCTCAGTATAGTAAAGATGGGTACTGCACAGGATTGTATCGATAAGGCAAAAGAACTTCTTGATATCATGATGCCCGGCGGAGGATATATCTTTAACTTTGATAAGGTGCCTCTTACTTTAGGCGATGTCAACATGGAGAATTATGCAGCGCTTTCCGAATATCTTCGTGATAACGCTAAGTTTGATAATCCGGGACAGCCCTATGGTAAAAAGCTGAATTCCGAGAACTTTACAAAGGATGAATCTTTAGATAAGCCAATTGAATCCGAGTATCTGACACAGCTGATGCAGGATGTGGTGCTTCCGACAGATAACCCTCTCGTACAAAAGCGATTTGATACTTACACGGATACTTTCTCAGTTAAACTTCTGAAGATGTTCCTTTAAAGCCTTTTTTGGAGGTTATTATGAATGCGCCAATAATCAGTATAATAATTTTTGCCGCAGTAATAATTTTATTCCTAATTGATAAGCTTCCAAGTGCAACTGTAGCGCTAATGGGCCTTACGGCAATGCTGGCATTTAAATGCTGCACCGTAGAGGAAGCTCTGAGCGGATTTGCTTCAGATACATTTTTGCTTCTCCTTGGAATGCTGATTGTCGGCGAAGCTCTGTTCTCAAGCGGAGCCGCCGAGTTTATAGGGTACTATGCCATTAAGTTTTCAAATGATAATGAGAGAAGATTTATCATTATCTCGTGCATCATTTCCGCAGTTATGAGCGCATTCCTGACGAATACAGCCGTAATTGCAATGCTGATGGCCATATGCCTCTCGGCAAGTGCCGAATCTAAAAATATGAAATACAGGAATCTGGTTATTCCTGTAGCAATTGCAGCTATAGCAGGCGGTCACTGCACTTTAGTCGGTTCCACAACACAGCTTACGGCCAATGGTCTTTTAAAGGATGCAGCCGGACTTGAGTTCGGAATGTGGGATCTCCTCAAAGTTTGCGGACCTATAACCATAGTGCTCATTCTCTACATGGCCTTTATCGGCTATCCTCAAGGAAAGAAAATATGGGGAGACAGAGAAGAAAACTATTCAAATGCAAAGGCTATAGATGCGGGGAAAGCACAACTGACAACCAAGGGCAAGATAGCACTGGTGATATTCGGAATAATCGTTGTTCTCTTTATTACTAATGTATTCAAGCCCGGTGTCACATCGATGATTGGAGCTCTTCTGTGTATTCTGACCGGGTGCATAACTCAAAAGGATGCATTTAAGAAGATCGACTGGAATACTATCGTATGGCTCTGCTCCTGCCTTGGAATAGGCAAGGCTCTAAATGCAAGCGGAGGCGCAAAGATCATAGCCGGCGGACTTTTGAATCTCTTTAATGAGTCTACATCTCCTATGATCTTCTTTGCGGCAATGGTTCTTGTGGCCATGGTTCTTAGTGAGCTCATG
>CAZALQ010000260.1:0-2565 GCA_964485605.1 uncultured Oscillospiraceae bacterium | reverse complement strand
AATGTTGTAGATAACAAGCATTACCTGGTCGACTGTTTTGGAATATCCCCAAACTGCGCCGATAATAACGCCTATGGTCATATTGATTGCTGCGCATATGGTAGCAAGGAGAAGTGATGTTCTTGCCGATGACCAAATACCATAGAATATGGAGTTGCCGTTATATCCGGTACCAAGTATCCACTTGATACCGCCCTGTCCCCTAGCCTTAAAGAACTCCATAGCTGCTTTTGGGCTGAGATTGAATGAAGTTGCCATAGTAACGTTTTCATTCATCTTATATGGACAGAAAATTGGAATTATAAATGGGAAAAGTATAAGTAATGCTAAAAGAATAAGCATAACCCAGCTTGACTTTTTTCTGAAAAAGACCCTGAATACGGATTTCCAGTAAGAATAGCGAGGAGCTATGATCTTTTCAGATTCGACTGTATCGTGGTCTATGAACTTAAACAGTTCGTCTTCATTGACCACTGTATTAGTATTGATATCCGCCATAGTTTACCTCGTATTATTGTCTTCAAATGAAATTCTCGGGTCATATTTTGCCATCAGCATATCGCCCCAGATAAGGGAGACAAGTGAAAGCGTGGTGTAGAATACGGTACATGCAATGATAATGCCGTTATCATGTCCGTTGATAGCTGTTGTAAGCAGATTTCCTACACCGGGAACTGCGTATACACGCTCTGTAATGATGGCACCGGTGAGACATCCGAGTATGCTTCCCGGGATACCATGTATGATTGGGATGATAGCATTCTTAGAGATATGCTTGTTGTAGATTTCCTGTTCGGAAAGTCCCTCTGCCCTGGCGAACTTGACGTAGTCTGAGTTCATCTGGTCGATCATATATCTTCTCATCCACTTCATAAGGCTTCCTATGGAAGGAAGTGCAAGTGAAATGGTAGGAAGTATATATGCAAGTGCCATTACCTGTGCATTTGCAAACTTATACGGCAGCTTAAATACTGTAGTTCCCAAGGCTGCAAACATGAAAATGTAAGCAAGTGATGGAACTGCGCCAATGAATACTATGTAGCCTGTACCAATTTTATCGAGTATACCATCCTTCTTCCTTGCCATGAGAATACCAAGAGGCAAGCCGAGGAAGTATGCAATCAAAGTAGCAAGAAGTCCCATAACGAAAGAGTTTTCAAGCATGGAAAGTCCTACACGATTGTATTCGACTACAGTATATTTATCCGGATAATACTCTTTTTCGTAATCTGTTAAAGTTCCATAGTTGTATGTTAGCTTATGGAAATTGATAGGAGTTTCGTCATATCTGTCAGTACCGACGTAATTAGGATACTGAGTTCTCGCGTACTTAAGATCTCCGTTAGGCTGAGTAATAACAGTGGATATCTCCTGTCCTCTATATCTGGTGAAGGATGTACCCAAATTGATATGCATCCAATTTTGATGGATAAATGGGAATCGTCCATCAAAGTACAATAGATATTTATGGGTCGTTCCCGAACCGACTATAGCGAAAAGTTTGCTGTATGGATCCTTTTCAAATCTGATATATCTATCTGTCAAAGTTTCATCTGTAACATCCTTTGTGGATTCAAAGCTGAAGAAGCCATTGAAATAAGATATAAGACGAGAAACCTGATTATACTCTTTTACTGCAAGCAAATAACCGGACCCGCCTGGTTTTGAACGTCCATTAGAATATTTTAAAGGCTTAAGGTAAACAATCTTATAGCCTTCGCTTTCGTATTTCTCTGTGAATTCCTTTACTGAAGGATTCTTTGCATAATTGTCGGTCTGGATAACAGCTCTGTCGTTGATGAACTGCTGATTCTCTGAATAAGAAGGACCGACTAATTCTGTGTATTTTGTCTGAAGGAAAGTCGTATAGTTAACGAAATCAAGATAACCATATTTTGAGAACATAGTGTACTCATAATATGCCCTATCGTTTGCACTTCTCTTGTTCCAAACGTCATCCTGCTGGAATATAACATTCTTGTCTATCAAAGAATATACAAGAACCATTACACTCAGTACGACTACAAACAAGGAGCAGATTGAGAAAAATATACGCTTCCAAAGGTATTTGTTTTTCATCGCTTAAACTTTCTGATTTAAGTATTTTTGATGCTCAAAATAGCATCGTTTATTATTTTCTTTTGGAATAAACATAACACATCAGGGAGTATTTCGCTCCCCGATGTGTTGATTTAGAGCTTTAAAGCTATTGGATTCTTTAAATTCCCAGATTAGAACAGACCGATGGTCTTTGTCATATATCCAGCACCGTCACCAAGGAATGTGTCAAGATATGTGCAAGGATCTCCGAAGTCTGGCCCCCAACCGGAACCATAGAAGAAGTCCATACCTTCAGACTCACCGTCAGCTGCTCTGTATCCTACTGCATAGTAATCTGCAGGAACAGTTGCTTCGATGAGGTTTACAACTACGTTGTCAGCTCCGAGGCAATCCTCGATAACCTTCTTTGTAGCTTCAGCCTGAGCTGTCTGGTTTGCATTCGGGCTGTAGGCGGTCTCGTAGAAGTTCACAGCCTCGTCCAGATTCTTCACGGCGATACCGATA
>CAZALQ010000259.1:1088-2569 GCA_964485605.1 uncultured Oscillospiraceae bacterium | reverse complement strand
CTTCAAGATCTTTGTATGTCTGTTTCAGTATACTGTCCACACACTGTCGCAGATAAGGCGCGACTTTATAAACTGGAACTATTATGCTTATCATCGCCTTACCTTCTTTTTATAATCATCCAACAATATATGCCTGTCTCAATCGTACCTGCTTTCATCTTTCTAACGGCACGGAGAAATTGTTAAGCAGGTCAGAACAATCACTTAGGTTCCGTCAGCTTGGAATGATACAATATCACGTCGAATCTTTTCCTGCTTTTCGTAAGGCTGCGACTTCTAAGCCGATCTGGTTAGGAGTTCTCCTCATTGCACGGAACAAACGATAAAACGGAAGAAACGGAAGAAAAATTGGATATTTGAAGAACCCTGCATATCTTTCCTTGAACCGTTTCCGATCTACATCGTCTTTCTTTATTGGCCCAAAAATCCGGCGTAGCAGATATTGATATTTTCCATCTCCATCTCTTCGTAGTATGTTTTCTATTTTATGATCGAATTTACCATAGGTTCCAGAAGACAATACATAAGACAACATAGATTCATTATCCTCAGTTATAGTCTCTCCATTGAAGAGTGCTACTGCCAGGGATCTATTCTGTTTTTCAAACTCTGCAATTCCCAGTTTTTCTGTTTCTGTAGCTACATAATCCATATCTATCTGGTTCTTTCTCAAAAAGACATATGTATCAAGCAGAGAACGCAGACCTGTTCCGTAAACACTATAATGCTTATATTCATGGGCAATCATATAGACGTAGAAGTCTTCTGGAGTAAATGAAAACTTGTACCCCGAGTCATTTATAAGCCTATGTTTAACGTCAAGATAATACTCATAAAACTTCTCATCATGTTGTTTGCCAAAGAGAGTTCTGTGCATCTCGAAGTTTGAAACAGGGGGCTTGCGATAATCATCCACATTTTGGTAACCGAAAGACTCTGTCCGAAAGCCCAAGTCTTCCATAATGCTTCTTAATTCATCCGCTTTACTTGCATCAAACAGAACATCATAGTCCGCCATCTCCCTCATTGCAAATTTCGGATACAAATCCTTGATGACAGCACCTTTAATCGGCATAAACCAAATCCCCGCAGCGACCAGAGACGAAGCAATAGCACTATATTCGTTATTAAGAATGACGGCTTTTCTCTGAGCTAAAGCAACAGCATTTTTGAAATCACGATTAGTTACCCCAGCTTTTGAGATGACTTGTCCGCAAATCCCAGCAAGCATATGCTCTTGTGCGACTTCATAAAGGTTTTGAAGATTCAAAGAGGTAATCTTCCCTTTGTCTGGTTCCATTTCATTAATGGCACAGGCGCAAATATAGACAAGAGTATTAACCGCTTCTTTTCTCTCAGAATCTGTCATTTTTATTCATCCCAACAGATATTATTTGGCTGAGTAATTGATATAGGCAATAGCCCAGTCCCGTCCCCATTGTATTCAAGATCAGGTCATCAATATCAAAGTGTCCTCTTCC
>CAZALQ010000259.1:0-1078 GCA_964485605.1 uncultured Oscillospiraceae bacterium | reverse complement strand
GCTTTACCGAATTACCTGCATTGCTTCCAAATGATAATGGATATAACAAGCCAATAGGTATGAATATCAGAATATTGCCGAGAAAATTGCCCCTTATTCCTCGTCTTTTTATATCATCCCAAAATGATACAAAAGACTGAAATGGCTGATATCGTATATTGCCATCAATTACGCCATCGCGTGTAAAGATCGTTATCCATAATACTATGGCAACACTCAGTCCCAATACAGCTGTGGCTATCTCACGCTTTTCCTTAAGAAGCTTATACACCGCTCTTCTCCTCGTAAATAGCAGGTCTTGCGATAGTATTTATTACTGCATCCGGGTATATCCTAAAATGGAGGCGTGCAATACCAGGCTCGAGGATTTCAAATAAAACATCTTCACTATGCTGGTAGCAGTACACCGGTTCTCCGGAAGCCTGTTCTGCAACAAGTCTCAGCTCTATAGTGTTTTCTTCTACTGAAAGTCCTGTCAGCGTATATATCCCAGGATTTATTTCAAATTCACTTATCTTCTTCCATTGTAATTGCTCAGTATCGTTCTCCCCTTTAATGCTAACGTAACCATTACTAAGATAATCAAGGAGAACAGATGATGCTCCAACAAAGCCAGAATTACCATCCATAATGATCAAATTTTGAGCACCATCACTTTCACGGCTGGAAGCGATAGTTCCAGAAACCATTTTTTTGTGTGTAATATGTGTAGTGACAAGACTTCCACAATATAAGCAAATAAGAGATATGGTGACAGAAACCAAGAAAATCAACACAAGCTTGTATTTCTGCCCCATGTTACTTATCATGTTCTTAACCCACATCCTTATCTCTCATAATGTCTGCCCTATATCTACACCTGTTGTTGAAACATCAATGCCGTCTGGTCTGGAATCAGTCTCTTCTGAACAGGTCTCTGGTATAAACCTTCTCCTCGACATCTGCCAGTGTGTCATCAAAGCGGTTTGCTATGATGACATCGCTTCCGCGCTTAAACTTCTCAATGTCATTAACAACAACCGATCCGAAGAACGTCTGGCCGTCTTCCAGAGTCGGCTCATAGATAATCACAGTAGCG
>CAZALQ010000258.1:0-2619 GCA_964485605.1 uncultured Oscillospiraceae bacterium | reverse complement strand
GCTGTATGGATCTCCCAGTGATCCATATAGGAATACTTGATTTCGTTCATATAATCCCTCCTGTTAATATATAAAACACATTACTTTATATTACATTATTATTTATAAAATATGCTGTCCAGTTCTATATCTGACTAGAAAGGGTAAACATTGAATAATATTATCATTGAAAATGGATTTTTTGCACGAAAGGCAGATCTTAATAATCCCATTGACAGAGCTCTCTTGGAGAAAGCGTCGCCTGAACAAACAATTATAGAGGAAACCCTTGATTCTGCTGCGGAAGCCAGAACGCGTTTATACATGGAGGAAATGGCAAAAACTTCATATATTATCAGCAGGCCAAATGCTTTTGATACAGCTCTCTTTAATCGCTATACTGCATTAAGTTCTACTCTTTTTGTAATTACACGCTGGGGAAAGATCCGTCCTGTCGGTCCAATCACCGACAGTTTGATGCCCATGGTTATGGAACTTCGTGATCTACGTGAAAGACTCGTTCCTTTACAGGACCCAGAGGAAGGACTCTGGTACATCTGGGGTCAAAACATGCCTCACGGTTCCGTCGCTCAGAAATCGGATTGGCGTATGAGCTTTGACACCCCAGATTTCCGACCGTTCCTCATTCCATATATGCTCAAAGACCAATCTGCAGTTAAAGGAAATATAGTTGTTATATCTGGCGGTGGATACGAATGGCGAAGCAACCGGTGGGAGGGTTATGAAGCTGTTCACCGTTTCAATGAACTGGGTTACAATTCTTTCCTTCTTCAACGACGTGTTTCTCCTTATGTTAGTATTGATGGTGCTATGGATCTTCAGCGCTGCATTCGTTATCTACGCTATCACTCAGAAGAGACCGAATTGCGGTAAACGGCTATTCCGGTGGAGGGCGGTGCATTTGTGATATGCTTTCGGACCTTTATGAAGATGTAACCCCTGATTCTATCTACCCTGAATATGTCCCTGACTCAATTGATAAATATAGTAGTAGTGTAGATGCAGCGCTGCTTCTCTACGGCACTGTTTCCGATTCTGATCAAATTAGAAGGATTGAAGAAAATCCATTATTACATTCTATCTTCATGGGTGAAGGTCAGAAAGATTTTGACGGATTTGAAGAAATCAGTGTAAAAATGTATTTAGCATTGAAAAAAAATGTTCCAACGGAACTACACATTTTCGCAGAGACCGGTCATGGCTTCGGTGTTGGTCCAAGTGAGGATGTATCCTCATTTGGCAGGCCAATCGAAGGCATACAAGCTAATGTAACACCATGGCCGAAACTGGCAGACAAGTTTCTTACTATTAACTTTGGACTTGAGTCAAGCTTCATTCAAAACATATAATTAAAAAATGTTAAACATACACCAGATATCCTATCTCAATTTCTCTGACATATGTATACATCAAGGCTTTCTGCAATTGCAGAAAGCCTTGATATGTTGATATATCTTAAGTACCGGTATTTGACCCGTTACTTCTTTGCTTTTATTGTAAGACTGCGAAGATACTCTTTCTTTGCCGGGTCTATGCGGTAACTTTCTATCGCCTTGCGGATAGTCTTGTTATGAGTCCAGGTCTCAAGCCTCTTTTCCTCGATATAAGGGATTACAGCATCGTACTGCTTTGCAAGAGCTGTGGCAAAATACCAGGCAACCATCATTCTGATATAATACTCTTCAGACTTCACCGAAGCTACCATATACGGATAAACCGGATCGAAATCTTTATCCAAATAATGCTCCATCAGCATGCCAATTGCGAATCTGACAGTATATAAATGTTCATCGTTGAGCCATTCGCTTACAAGTTCTATCAGTTCACTCTTATGTTTTTTGAAAACTTTTGGAGACATCTGATCACATGTGGCCCAGTTGTCGACATAAGGGAGAAACGCCTTCAGTCGGGAAACGCAGTTATCAAAGTCCTTCATATCAGATATCGCAAAAGCATGAAGCTGGTTTTCATCAAAAAACTCATGCGGAAGATCATCCATAAAGGCATACAGATCGCCCCTTTTTGCAATATCTTTAGCAAGACGTCTCAACTCAGGGGTACGCACGCCTATAAAGCTTTCAGGGCTGATCGACGGAATAAGCCTGCTTTGGAAATCACGGTATTCCTTGTCCTGAAGAGCATACAGCTCATCTCTTATCTCGTCTGTGATCATTTACCGAACCAGCCTTTTATCGTATCGACGTAGCCGGAAACGGTCACGAAAAAGTTATGCACTTTCGCTGCAAAACTCACAATATTGTCTTTTGCTTTTGACACTTTATTAACGGTCTCCTGAATCTGATTCACATGTTCCACTATCGAATCGATATCGAGTTTTTCAAGCCTTCTGCACCACTGTACGATCCTGTTCAGTTCAGAATCATTCAGCACAAGGTCATAATCAGAGGCGATCTGTTTCACTGCAGCTCTCAGGTCCTCATCCGACATCTTACCGGTCTCATTGAGGATATCCTTGACCTCCCTGATAACCGCAGCTGCATCCTCGCTTCCTATAAGATCGGACAGCTCACCGGTTATGGTCAGTTCTTCCGTACTTGCCTGCTTTGCCTCATTATCAAGCTCGCTGCCGGTCAAATGCTCATATGCTTTGTAGACACC
>CAZALQ010000257.1:0-2634 GCA_964485605.1 uncultured Oscillospiraceae bacterium | reverse complement strand
GGGAAAGATGTCCTGCAGATACGAGGGATATCATCCGTGCCATAATGTGGCAGCTGTAATTGAGGCATCGGGTTATGATCCTGACAGAGATACTGAGAATCCTTCTTCAAGCGTATTTTGTTCCCACGGAAGCGGAGTTTCCGTCTCTTGGGACAGCGTTGAAGAGTTTATGCATATGGACAGCGGCCTAAAATTTGAAGACGGTGTAAGCATCGAAACAGCTCCTAAGCTTAAACCCGGCAATTTTGATTTTGATGAAAAAGAGCTTGAGGAAATAATGCAAAGGGAGTTTGGAAGCATTAAAAGGCCCAAATATACCACGGTCGTTTATGAACCTGCATCAGGATACAAAGGGGAAATAAAGAAAAGGAAAAAGGAGTACCTTATAGTCGACGGGTATAACATAATCTTTGCATGGAAAGATCTTAAGGAGCTTGCCGGCTCCGATATCAATGCCGCAAGGGAGAGTCTCATAGAGATACTTTCGGAGTATACAGCGTTAAGAGGCTGCGAAACAGTGCTGGTATTTGACGGATACAAGGTAAGGGGCAACGAGGGAAGCAAATACGAGCAGTCGGGCATCGATATAGTCTTTACAAAGGAAGCCCAAAGCGCAGATGCATATATAGAGGGCCTGGTTAAGGATCTGGGAGGAAGTTACAGCGTTTCTGTTGCCACATCTGATGCTCTGGTTCAGCTGTCTGCACTTAAGAGCGGAACAAGAAGAATATCGGCTCCTGAGCTCGAGGCCAATGTAAAGACAGAAAAGATGAAGATAAAAGAAATCATTTCAAAATATGCAGGCCGCGGCAATAAACTGGGAGACAGCGCAAAAATATCACATAATTAGAGGAATTTACAAATGTCCACAAGAAAATTAGTATTGATTTTAGGGCATTATGTGTTAAACTATCTACGGTTACGAAAAGTACTTTAGGAGGAATCTATGAAGAAGTTATCTGTAAAAAAGGGAATCGAATGTCAAGCATGTCTCGCATGCGTAAATGTATGCTCTGCTACATATTACAAAGAGGAGAATCCGTTTAAGTCCTGCATCCAGATCGTTATGGGAAAAGACGGCTCACCAAAGCCCAATGTATGTATTCAGTGCGGTAAATGCGCAAAGGCTTGTGAACATGAAGCTATAAAGCAGCTTCCTAACGGCGTATATACAGTAGATAAGAAAAAGTGCGTAAAATGCGGCAAGTGCGTTGAAGCATGCCCGTTCGGTGTAATGGTTCTTGATGAGCAGGCAGCTGCAGCATCAAAGTGCATTGCATGCGCAAAGTGCGTCAAGGCATGTCCTATGGAACTTCTTGAAATCGTAGAAAAGTAATTTTACAGATTGTCTTTTTATTCCCGGTCCGAAAGTGGACCGGGATTTTTTATATAATTTAAATGGAAAATATTGACATGGTAAATAATGTAAAATATAATAATGCCGAAAGGGATAAGAGAAAATGAAAATAAAGAGCATCATAGGAATTCTTCTCATCATTTTGAGCATGATTGCCATGTACTTTTGGGAAACAAAGGGACGGGAAAGACTTATTTATACAAAAGTGCTTGCCGCTGCTGTAGATTTAAACGAAGGCGATATAGCCGGTGAAGGAAGTTTTAAGGAGATTTCAGTATCTTCAGGCAGCCTGATCCTTGGATATATGACTTTAGGTGATGCTGAAAAACTCTATGGAAAGGAATGCATATTTCCCTTAAAGGAGAATTCACTAGTGTTTGGTGAAGCCTTTCAAGATGTGTCAGAAGAAGGGGAAAGTATCTACAGCTTTGTTATTCCCGGTGAATGGATTTTTAAAATAAGCAGCGATATTAAGCCCAGATCCCATATCCTTATGTATGCACTTCCGTCAGAAAAATATATGGGAAGGTATGAAGTAAGAAGTGTAGGCGAAAAGGATATGGAAATAAAGTGCTCAATAGAAGAATACTTCTCTATGGCGAAAATGGCTTTAGGCAAGGAGGGAAGCCTTTTTCTCCCGGTTCCTGATATATAGATATGGGAAAGATAATATGCTTTTTTGGCAGCATTGGCCGATGCGGAACCAGCCAAATATCCTTATCTTTAGCACTGAAAATACATGAAAAATATAAGGACAGGAAGGTGCTCTTGATTCATGCTGAGGAAGCGTTCGGAGATGACTATGTTAAACATATAGGTATATGTGCGGAAGATATAAGGCCGCTTCTTATGGGAAGGCTTTGGGATAAAAGGGAAATCACAGCAAAAGCAGAAACTGATATGGGCATAGGGGTAATCGGAGGTGCCGGACTTCCCGGAAGCGCCGATACATATCATCCGGATGATGTTAAAGCATTTCTAAAGGACATTTCCCTTGATTACGACTATGTCTTATGCGACTGCGGATCTGATATTGCTCACGGTCTTAGTCTTGGGGCACTTTCTTCTGCAGATGACAGATATATGGTGATATGCCAATCTGAATCATCCCTTCATAGATTTGAGTGGATAAGACCATATCTTGAGAAATTAAATCTCAGTGCTGATGCATATGTTTTGAATAAATGGGAAGAATTGAGTCCCTTTGATGACAGCTATATAAAAACAAGGCTTAGGATAGGTAATGTGATCAGAATTAGAAAAACGGAAAAATCCGA
>CAZALQ010000256.1:0-2656 GCA_964485605.1 uncultured Oscillospiraceae bacterium | reverse complement strand
TTGAGGATATCAGCGGAAACGCCTATACGACAGCCTGTCCGTGGGAGGCAAAAGACTGCAGCGCCTGCTGCTTCCTGATACATATATGTGCCGATTAGTCCAAAGGCTCCGCCCATGTACATGAGCCCTTCAACGCCTAAGTTCAAATGTCCTGACTTTTCGGTAAGTATTTCACCTGATGTTCCGAATAGAATTGGGATACCGGCAGTTACAGCCGCGCTAATGAAACCAAGTAAATTAAAGCTCATTTATGCTTCCTCCTTTCTGTTTCTGAATATCAGTTTGTAATTGATGAAAAATTCGCACCCAAGCATGCAAAGAAGTATGATGCCCGTAATGACCTGCGATGCGGTGGAAGGAACTCCCAGGGTCGTATATACAGATCCTGCGCCCTTTTCAAGTACGACTATGAGAAGTGATACTGCTACCATGGCAAAAGGATTAAGCTGAGAAAGCCATGCAACAGTTATGGCTGTAAAACCTACGCCCCCGGCGATCCCTGAATTGAGAGTGCCGTTAGCACCTGCTGCAAGAAAGTATCCTACAAGGCCGCAAATGGCGCCTGAGAACATGATAGTTCTGATTGTTATCTTTCTTACGTTCATTCCTGCATATCTTGCAGTATTTTCAGATTCACCGAGAACTGCTATCTCGTATCCATGTTTCGTATATTGAAGATATATGAACATAAGGAAGACAAGGATAAATACGACTATCCAGCCGATATGAACTCCGAAGAGTTTTGGGAGGACCGCCTTTTCGGAAAACATAGGTATTATCTGAGATCCCGGTACGCCTTCCCAAGGACCGCCCTGAAGCCAGGCAACAATGCCTATTGCTATATAGTTGAGCATGAGAGTAAAGAGGGTATCATTGGTATTCCAGAGGGCTTTAAATAAAGCGGGAATGCCTGAACAAAGGGCTCCGAATGCCATTCCTGCAAAAGCCATGACAAGAAGAAGCACTGCGCTCGGCATTTTGTTTGCGAAGTTAAGAGCAAAGAAACTTGCTCCTATGGCGCCCATGGTGATCTGGCCTTCTGCTCCGCAGTTCCAAAACTTCATCTTAAAGCATGGAGCAAGAGCAAGGGACGTTCCAAGCAGAGTTGTTATATTCCTTAAGATCTGTCTTCTTCCTATTCGACTTTTAAAAGGCGAGAAAAAGATGATAGAAAATGCTTCTCCCGGATCTGCGCCAACTGCTGCATAAATGATCATTCCAATGAGCAAGGCAAGAAGAAAAGCAGCAAGTCTTATGAGCCACATCTTAAGAGGCTTTATATTTTCTCTCTTTGCCAGCCTTATCAAAGGTGTTTTATGCATTTTCCTCTTCCTCCTTTCCTCCTACGCTTGTCATGAGGAGTCCTATCTCCTCTTTTGAAGTAGTCCTTGCATCGACTATTCCTGAGACCTTGCCTCCGCAAAGGACCAGGATATTATCACAAAGGGAAAGAAGTACATCCAGATCTTCACCGACGTAAATGACCGCAACTCCCTTTTCCTTTTGCTCATTCATAAGGTCATAAATGGTATATGAAGTGTTGATATCAAGACCTCTGACGGCATAAGCTGTCATAAGGACTGAAGGTGATGTGGCTATCTCTCTTCCTACAAGGACCTTCTGAACATTTCCGCCTGAAAGTTTTCTTACGGGGTATTCAATGTTAGGGGTCGATACATCAAGATAGTCGAATACATCTTTTGCGAGCTTCTCAGGCTCTTTTCTGTCGACAAAGATCCCCTTACCTCTGTTCCAGGTACGAAGCATCATATTGTCAGTCATGCCCATACCGCCTACAAGGCCCATGCCGAGTCTGTCTTCCGGAACAAAGGCCATGGCTACGCCTGCGTCCTTTATCTCCATGGGGCTTTTTCCTACCAAGTTCATGGTCTGCCTGTTTTCAGGAGAATAGATTATAGTTCCGGAAGCAACAGGTCTTAAGCCTGCTATGGCTTCAAGAAGTTCCTTTTGTCCTGAACCTGCAATTCCTGCAATG
Organism: uncultured Oscillospiraceae bacterium; assembly: GCA_964485605.1. Taxonomy (GTDB): domain Bacteria; phylum Bacillota; class Clostridia; order Peptostreptococcales; family Anaerovoracaceae; genus RUG13409. Next base: position 660 of record CAZALQ010000256.1, on the reverse strand, counting down.
CCCAGGATCTCTCCGCCGTAGGCTACGAATCCTACGTCGTCAAGTTTTTTGACACCTTCCGAATCCCTTACAGTAAGGCCTGCAATGGTGAGTCTTACCTGAGGATTCTTTGGCTCCGTTCTTTTTATATCAAGTTCGACTTTCCTTCCTACCATCATTTCCGTAAGGTCGGAAGCTGTCGTTTCATTCGTTCTTACTGTCTTGATGTGCTTGCCTTTTCTCATTACGGCAACTACATCAGATATCTCCATTACCTCATTGAGTTTATGAGTGATGATGATTATGGATTTGCCGTCGGCTTTCATGGACCTCATGACAGTAAAGAGATGCTCTATCTCCTGCGGAGTGAGCACCGCCGTCGGTTCATCCAATATGAGAAGATCGGCCCCTCTGTAAAGGACCTTGATTATTTCAACTGTCTGTTTTTCAGAAACGGACATTTCATAGACCTTTTTATTTGGGTCTATTTTAAATCCGTATTTATCTGCTATCTCTTTGACTTTCGCCGCCGCCTGTTTTCTGTCGAGTCTTCCTTCTTCATCAAGGCCCAAGACGATGTTTTCTGCAGCAGTAAAAACATCGACCAGCATGAAGTGCTGGTGTATCATACCTATACCGTTGTCAAAGGCATCCTTTGGAGACGATATGGTAACTTCTTTA
>CAZALQ010000255.1:0-2664 GCA_964485605.1 uncultured Oscillospiraceae bacterium | reverse complement strand
TGAAGCTGAAGCTCTAAGAGTTAAGTTCCTTGGAAAAAAAGGTGCAGTAACAGAGATACTCAGATCCATGAAGGATTTAGCACCTGAAGAAAGAAAAGCCCTTGGACAAGCTGCGAACGAGACTAAAAATGAAATAGAGCGTTTGATCAATGCTCGTAAGGAGATATTAAAGTCAACAGCAAAGAAGGCAAAGCTCATAGCAGAAGCTATAGATGTAACCGAACCCGGAGTAGAGGTAAAAATCGGTGCCAGCCATCTTGTCTCAAAGACCATAGATGAGATTACCGAAATCTTTATGAACATGGGATTCTCTGTGGCTGAGGGTCCGGAAGTTGAAACAGTTTACTATAACTTCGATGCACTGAATGCCGGTCCGAATCATCCTTCAAGGGATATGACCGATACATTCTATATCGATGATAAGACTATTTTAAGAACTCAGACATCACCTATTCAGGTAAGAACTCTCCTTAAGGAGCCGCTTCCTATCAGAATCATAGCCCCCGGAAGAGTATTCAGATGCGATACTCCTGATGCAACACATTCACCTATGTTCCACCAGCTCGAAGGACTTGTAGTTGATGAAGGAATCACAATGGCTGACCTTAAGGGTACTCTTGATATTTTTGCAAAAAAGATGTTCGGACCAAGTACAAAGACCAAATTCCGTCCGCATCATTTCCCCTTTACAGAGCCTTCTGCAGAAATGGATGTTACATGCTTTAAGTGCGGAGGAAAGGGCTGCCGTATTTGCAAGGGTTCCGGTTGGATTGAAATACTTGGATGCGGAATGGTACATCCCAACGTTTTAAAGGTCGGAAATGTTGATACTGAAAAATATACAGGATTTGCTTTTGGTATGGGACTTGAAAGAGTTGCCATGCTTAAACATGAGATAGATGACCTTCGTTATTTATATGAAAACGATGTGCGTTTCATCGAACAATTCAAGTAGGAGGTTAAAGCAATGTTAGTACCTGTTTCATGGTTAAAAGAATATACAAATGTAAATACCGGAGTTCAAGAGTTCGTTGACCGTATGGTAATAAGCGGATCAAACCTTGAGGTAATAGAATATTGGGGTGAAGGAATTGAGGGCGTCGTAATAGGCAAGATCCTTAAAATCGAAAAACATCCCAATGCAGACAAGCTTTCTGTTTGCCAAATCGATGTTGGCAAGGAAAGCCCTGTACAAATTGTTACAGGCGCAAGCAATATTTTTGAAGGGGCATATGTTCCTGTTTGCCTTGATGGAAGCCATATTCCCGGCCCTCTGCATGGACAGCCGAAAACAGAGGAAGGTGTAACAATACACGACGGAGAACTTCGCGGTGTACAAAGTCACGGTATGCTCTGTAGTTTCACAGAGCTTGGATTCCCTGATAAAGCAGCTCCGCTGGTCAGCAAAGACGGAATATGGATTCTTGAGGGAGAATGGAATCCCGGAGATGATCTTGTTGAAGCACTTCAGCTTAAAGATGCTGTAGTCGATTTTGAAATTACTCCTAACCGTCCTGATTGTCTGTCAATGCTTGGTATGGCAAGAGAAGCTTCCGCAACATTCGGAGAAGAACTTCGTTATCCGGAAACAGAATGCAAAAAAGTTTCTTCAGAAGAATCAAAAGACTACATCAAAGTTGATATCAAAAGACCTGATCTTTGCAAGCGTTATTGCTGCAGAGTCATTAAGGATATTAAGATCGAGCAAAGTCCATGGTGGCTCCAAAGAAGACTTATACTTTCCGGCCAGCGTCCGATCAATAACATAGTAGATATTACAAACTATGTTATGCTTGAGTACGGACAGCCCATGCACGCATTCGATATAAGAACAATCGCAGGAAACCATATTATTGTAGACACAGCTGCCGACGGAGAAAAGTTTACAACACTTGACGGAACAGAAAGAACTCTCAGTTCTTCAATGCTCACCATCAGAGATGAAGCCGGAGCATCCGCTATTGCAGGTGTTATGGGCGGACTTGATTCTGAAATCGCTCCTGACACAACAATGGTGCTCGTTGAATCTGCAAACTTCCTCGGAGACAGCGTAAGAAGAACATCAAAAGATCTTAAACTTCGTACTGAAGCTTCTGGTCGTTTCGAAAAGGGAATCGATCCAAATCTTGCAAAGGATGCCTGCGATAGATTCTGCTACCTTGTAGAGCTTTTAGGAGCAGGAACTGTCCTTTCAGGCGATGTCGATGTTTATCCAAATGTGGAAGAGCCTGTAGTCACAAAGATCAGAGTATCAAGACTTAATAAGGTCATGGGAATAGAGATTTCAGGGGAACAGATGTGTAAATATCTTAACGCTCTTGAAATCAAGACCGAGATGGATGGCGATATCATAACATGTACAGCACCGACAGTTCGTCAAGATTTGTCCATTGAAGAGGACTATGTAGAGGAAGTTGCCAGAATGTATGGTTATGACAAGCTTCCTGTAAGCATACCAAAGAGTTCAAATACTGCAAGATTCCTCGGACTCCAGGGCGAATGACTCCTTGCAAAGAATATTCTTAAAGCCCTTGGTATGGACGAAGTTCAGACTTATAGTTTCGTAAGTCCAAAAGCCCTCGATAAGGTTCTTGTTCCTGCTGATTCATACAGACGTCAGCAAGTAAAGATCCTCAATCCATTGGGAGATGAGACATCCGTAAT
>CAZALQ010000254.1:0-2664 GCA_964485605.1 uncultured Oscillospiraceae bacterium | reverse complement strand
AAGCCATCATTAAGCAAAATGAAAGTATTCGCATAAAGCTTAATCAGATTGTCAATTCTTCTGAAAATAAAACATTTCTTCAGGATGCTATCGTAACCCAGCGCCAGGGCAGATATGTTGTTCCGGTCAAACTCGAACATAAATCAAGACTATCCGGAATTGTTCATGATCAGAGTTCCAGCGGACAGACATTGTTTGTTGAACCGACGGCAATCGTCAATATGAATAATGAACTTCGTGAACTTGAATTAAAAGAACACGAAGAGGTAGTGAGAATCCTTAAGGAGCTTTCCGGACGAGTAGGTGAAGATGAAGCTCAGATAAAGGGAAATCAAAGAGTCATGACTGCTCTTGATTTTGCCTTTGCAAAGGGAAAACTTGCCGTCAATATGAACGGCATGAAACCTGAAATCAGCGACAAGTTTTATGTAAACATCAGAAAGGGCAGACACCCATTAATTGATGCTAAAAAAGTTGTTCCCATCGATGTATCAATAGGTGAAGGATACAGAACCTTAATAGTTACAGGACCTAATACCGGTGGAAAAACCGTTACGCTTAAAACTATCGGACTGCTTTGCCTGATGGCACAATCCGGCCTGTTTATTCCGGCTTCAGACGGCACAGTTGTTCCTGTTTTTTATAACGTATTTGCTGATATCGGTGATGAGCAAAGTATTGAGCAAAGTCTTTCTACTTTCAGTTCCCATATGAACAATATCGTTAAAATTGTCAACAGTGCAAGCAGAGGTAATCTAGTCCTTCTTGATGAACTTGGTGCCGGCACGGATCCGACGGAGGGAGCTGCTTTAGCGATGTCCATCTTAACGCACCTGTTTGACAAGGGAACGACAACTGTAGCGACTACTCATTATACAGAATTAAAAAAATATGCCATCTCAACTCCTGGAGTACAAAATGCTTCCATGGAATTCGATGTTGAAACTTTATCTCCCACATATAGACTGATCATAGGAACGCCGGGCAAATCCAACGCCTTTGAAATCTCACAAAAACTCGGCCTTAAGAAAACTATAATCGAGCATGCAAAATTGCTTCTTGAAAGCGGAGATATTGAGTTTGAAGATGTAATTACATCTCTTGAAAAAGACAGAAAAGAAGCTGAAAATAAGCTCGCTGAAGCAGAACGCATCAACGCCGATATGAAGGCACAAAAAGAGCGATTTGACGCCTTAGAAGCGAAGCTGAAAGCACAAAGAGAAAAATATATTTCAGATGCGAAAGAGGATGCACGGGAGATTCTTGAAGAGGCAAGAGCTGAGGTTGAAGAAATCCGTGAGAGCATCAAAAACGCTCAGGTTTCCGATGAGCTGAAGCGAGCCGTCGATGAGGCAAGAAGCAGCCTGAAAAACAAAAGAAGCAAGTATGTAGATAGTGCTCAAACCCTTAGACTGGACGAAGCTCCTACATCCGATCAGATTATAGTCGGAAAAAGAGTCAATGTTTTATCCTTTGGACAAAAGGGCGAAATTCTATCCGTTCCGGATGATAAGGGCAACTTCCAGGTTCAGGTCGGGTCTATAAGGCTTACAGTAAACTTAAAGGATGTAAGTCTTGTAAAGGAAAATGTAACTGATAAGGAACGCGAAAAGATCAAGTATTCAAAGCTTAAAACAGCCAAAGCTATGTCTGTTCCCATGTCAATTAATGTTGTGGGCCAGAATCTTGATGACGCGATGATGAATGTAGATAAATATCTTGATGATGCATTCCTCGCAGGCCTTGAAAGTGTTACTGTTATACACGGAAGAGGCGCCGGAATTCTTAAAAACGGCTTGCAAAAAATGTTCAAAAGTCATAAACATGTTGCATCTTTCCGCTCCGGAGGATATAAAGAGGGCGGAGATGGTGTCACTGTTGTCACACTTAAAAAATAATAAAAAAAATACATATTAAACTACGGAGAAATATAAAAATATGATCAACGTAAAACAGCAAATTGCAGAAGTTCTTGCAGAAAAAATTGAAGGAATGAGTGCTCAAGATATTGAGGGACTCATAGAAGTTCCTGCTGATACCAGTCTTGGAGATTATGCATTCCCATGTTTTAAACTCGCAAAGCTTATGCGTAAAGCTCCCAATCTTATTGCAGCTGATATTGCAGCTGAAATGGGAAACTGTGACCTGTTTGAAAAGGTTGAGCCGGTTAATGCCTACGTAAATATGTTTATGAAAAAGGGCGATATGGCTAAAACGACCATAAGTTCTGTTTTATCGAAAAAAGAAGGTTATGGAAGTCTTGATCAGGGAAAGGGAGAAACTGTAATAGTTGAATACAGCTCTCCTAATATCGCAAAACCTTTCCACATCGGCCATATTCGCACAACAGTTATAGGTAATGCTCTTGCAAATCTTTATGATTTTCTTGGGTATAAAGTCGTCAGGATCAATCACTTGGGTGACTATGGTACTCAGTTTGGAAAGATGATAGTTGCCTATAGACATTGGGGCAAGAAAGAGGATGTTGAAGCTGATCCTATTAAGACACTTCTTGGTTATTATGTAAAATTCCATGAAGAAGCGGAAAAAGACCCGCAGCTTGAGGAAGAGGCAAGAAAGGCTTTCTATGATCTCGAACACGGCGAAAAAGAGGAAACAGACCTTTGGCAGTGGATCAGAGACGAGAGCCTTAAGGAATTCAAT